>JAEURZ010000001.1 GCA_016788905.1 Elusimicrobiota bacterium | reverse complement strand
CGGACCTTCTGATCCCCAATGAAAACGGATCCCCCGTTGGAACCCCAGCGATCCGCCTCTCCTCCTCGGCCATACCGCGGGCCCGCCAATTCGGATACTTCCCTTTGAAGTTCAGCAGACACCGCTGTCAGTGCTATTGGAATCAGTTCTTGGATCGCCGCCAACCGCGCCTCCCGGCCAGCTTCCATTCTGTTGCCCACTTTCTTCATTTCCGCTATCTTATTCTTTGCCATGGCTTCCTCCGTTTCGCTTTGTGATTTTTCGACAACTTCATCAAAGCAAACGTGAAGCCGTGGTTCAAATTTCAACTAAGTTTAGGAAATCGCCGCCTCGGTCCCATCACAAGGCCAATGCCCCATGGTCGCAAACATATTAAAAGGTCCATGGTGTTCCCTCTTGAGCTGGGTATTTCATTTCTCATCGTAGCGGCTTGGCTAGCACAGGGAACTCCAGTCTCAGAGTTTCCCGAAGGTCTCCATGCGGAGATCGTCTTTGTTCAAACCGTTTGGAAAAGAGACTGAATCGGCCAGGCATGCCAGCGTTTATTGTTTCACCGCTCGGGACTGGCGGTCGTTGACTGGCCAGTTTTCCGGAAGTTCGGAATCCCGGTGGGCCGTATAGACTTGAACGCGTGGTTTATGTTTTCATCCCAAAGACCTTATGTCCAGGTTCGACACGTGGCGAATTTTTAAAGAACATCCACGATGAAAAATCGGGTCATTAGCGCCCACACGAAAACGGGGGAACTCTTTTTAGGAATGGGGTAGGTCGTTAATTTATCGGGTTCCTATGCGGCGCTGGAGAGGACTCGAGCTGTCTCCATGGCTTGGCGAGCGACGTTGATTAAATCAACGTGGTGGAGTATCCCCCCCCAGAGTTCCAAGAGGAGCACCCGATCCGAGCCCCCGGTCTGGAGGGGATCAACAAGCACGGCGGCGGGGTGAACGGTCAAGAGATCCATGGAGAGGCGGGAAAACTCTTTGGGGAGTTGGGTCCGCACATGTTCAGGAGCAAACCGATTTTCGGGAATGACCACGATTTGAACGGTGGTCAGGTAGTCGAGCAAAGCCGGGTCCTTCACTTTTTCCCCAAGTGATTCACGGAGGACTTTCTCGTTGCGTCCTTGGGTGGCACTTCCGTTGATCACCAGGACATCCTGACCAGTCCGGTGACTGGAAACTCGTTGTCGGAGTTCCGTGAGAAGAGTGTTCCTTTGCGCGGTGGTCCCCGAAGCGCCAGGGATTAATTCCGTGACACGCAGTGCAGTGAAAGTCGATTCTGGTGTTTCGGTCGTTGGTGTGGGTTGGATCCATTCCCTAAGAGTTTTGCGTTGAGTTTCCCCACGGCTGACGGCAGCATCCCACTCGGCGTTCGTTAGGGGTTCCTCTTGTTTTTCGATGGATAACAATTTCAAGAAAGCACTTAAATCTTCCAATGATTCCCGATCGAGGTCAGCCAACCCAGCCAAAAAGGCGCTTTGCCTTTGGGCGGCATGACTCTGGTTCCCCGGGGAAGTCCCCCGCTGAATTTCAGCGATTTGATGGGCCAGGGACCGCAGGGATATGCGGCGGATCATTCCTGCCGCTCCGGGCTGGCCCTCTTCTTTGAAATCTTCCGCCCAGGCGCCTGGGGCTGTTCGTTGCATGATTCGGCGCGTTTTGTTGACATCAAGACCATCCAATAAATTGTTTTGAAGAGGGGCTGTGGCGATGAGAGTCAACCCGAGCCGGGCTAAGGCGCGGCGGCTTCGATCTGCCCGTGGATCGGGGTTCTTTTTCAGCGCTTCCATGGCCGCCGTGATCTCATTCAAATCCGTTTCTGGCCGAGACCAAGCTTCGTTCGTTATAAATTTCGGATCTCGGCGACTCCTCAAAAGAGATGAGGCTCCAGCTCGCCCGGACTGGGACACCCGTGAGGCCATCAATCCGACCGGTGACAGGAACAACCACACCGCTAGAATGGGAACCGAAAAGGCGGTGAAGATCCCTCGTCCTGTGCCCAAGAGATGCAGGGCGGAACCCAGGAAGGCCCAGGCCACTCCCATGGCATGAAATATATTGACCGCTTGAACTGGGGCTCCGGGGCCGGGAACGGATGCTCGTGGGTAAAACCCATTTTCTTGGGGATTGACCGGAAAGGAAGCCCCCCCATAAAAATAACCTTCAACAGGATTGGCGTTCAAGCGAATCGTTCCATGCCCGTTAGCAAAGGCCGTGGACCGCCTCGCGTTTTTTAAATTAAACCGTTCTAAATCCGTGGAGGAGGCTCTACTCAAAAAACCATTTTGGGCAAAAAAAGTGACGATTTTTTGGGGGATTGTTCCTGGTGTTCCCCGGTGGCGTTGGGCGATTTGAGCTGGGATCAGGTAATTGGTCACAAGGCTTAACGAGGGTTTCGTTTTTAGCTTTCCATAGCGTTTCAATACACTCGCGAGGAATTTTTTTTGGGCTAAACTGCCCGCTTCATCCAAAGCGTAAAATCCTTCGCCCGAAAAACCCTGGTTTTGGTCCAATTCCAGGTTAGTGGAATCATAAACTCGTCCCGGGTGTTTATAGCTCAAAACGCGCAAGGTGTTTTCTATCCCATTCAAGCGGATCAATTTGATGGGTTTGCCCGGGGTTCCAACGACAGCACCGAAATGATAACGGGCCATTTCTCTCTTGTTGGCCCAAAATGTGTCGAGAGTAATTCCATCCCCTTCGGCGGTTCGAACAGGTCCAATATAGGCTCGGTCCGACCAGCGCAGCGCCATCCCTCCCAACCCGCGGGAGGCACGGGCTTGGGTGGCCCGGTAAATGTTCATAATGCCCAGGTCAAAGACCGTTCTGTTGGCCACTGTTTCGGCGGAAAGATGTTTTGAAAGTCCGGGGACGTTGCGGAGAAGTTGTCTCATGTCCTCCGTTTCGGGAGATTTTGAAACCATTGTACCCATGCGAAGTTCCCACGGGGCCTTGTCTTTGAGGTGGGGGTAACGATTTACTAATTGCGTAAAGTCATCGGAATAGGGGTAGAGTGCGGCCGTGGCGTAGGCCATCAAGGAACCCCGCCCCTCAGGGATGGAGAGGATGATCACCGGGACGTCAGGTCGAAAAATTTGAGTGTCCTTCTGCCTCTCTTCGTAGTAAGCCCGCTCGGACTCATTTTTGGCGACCAGGAGGATGAGGTCTGCGGAAGGGACCCCATCGGGAAGAATTTCCCTGAGCAGGGCCTCCTCCGCTTTCTGGAAATTGGAGCGAATGGAGTCGCGGTTTAAATGAAACGGATCCTCAGCCTTGCCCGATTCATCCTTTCGTATTCGCCCGTTGGAATGGGGATGATCTTTGTTCCATTGGTGCCATTCGGCAAGCCCCTTTCGATAAAATGCATCACGCCGGGTTCCCGCTGCTTGGAGACGAAAAAGGGCCATGTTCAAACCCAATCCTGTTAAAAAGGCCAACGTGGCATGTCCAATGGTGAATGTCATTGAAATGGCGGCGGTCCATACCAACAGACCGAGGAGCGTTGATATCCCTTTCCTGTGCAAGTCCTTCCCGGTGATATCCGGGAGAATTTTTGTCTTTGCCTTTTCCACCAAAACGGAGAAAACAGAAGAAAGGCTGGCTTTTTTCTCTTCTGAATAGAGTCCCGGAACCAATACGTTTCCGAGACTGGCCACCGAAAGGCCGGAGGCGTTGGCCCAAATAGAATCCCCGTCGATGGTGTTGTCTTGAAGGGTTTGACGATTAAACTCGTGGACGGAAATGTCAATCATTCTCCGAACCCCGCGAACGGTGCGGAGGAGCCCTCCCACGCCCCAACGCTCAAACCAGGACGTTTTTTTATCAAAATGGGAGAAGGCCCAATGGGCGACGCTGGCGTTAACGAGAATGTGGGAAACCTTGAGGGCGTAAAGTTGGTACAAGAAGATTTTCTCCCGGATATCTGTGATACGTTCTCGCGAGCCACCGGTGGACGGGGGGAGAGTGTCTAACCGTTGGTCCAGAGCGAAGACCGTGTCCCGTGACAAGCGGGCGATCGAGCGGTAGATATCAATTTGTTTTTCAACTGTTCCGCGATCGGTGACCGAGGCACTTGTGATTTGATGGTTGAGGATGAGTGCGTGGAGATTGTTCAATAAGGGAAGGAGAAAATCCGATTCCAAACGATCCAGGTCATCGACGGTTTTCATTTCCTCTATTCCAGAGATCCATTCCATGAGGCGGGGATCGGTTTTTTCCACCAGACTCAAATCCACCTCTTTCGGTCGCCACCAAATAAAATAGATGGCCATGCCCACCCCCGTGGTCAGGACAAGTTCGACCGGCCATTGCTTGGCCAGGTCAATCCCGAGGGCATCTCCGTTGGCCACGATCAGGGTGGGGAAAGAATAAATGAGAAGGGTGATGATCCCGAGTGTCCCCACGAGCTGAAGATTCAGGTGGTGAGGGAGAATCCGTGAAAGAAATCGACGCGAGGCATTTTTCTGCCGGGTTGTTAAGGAAAGAAATCGATGGGCCCGATCTTTCATGGCATTGTATCCCAAGGCAGAATGCGTGATTCGCGTTGCTCGCAAAACGTAGGCCCCTGCGATCAGTAAGAAATAACTGATGTCGAATCCGGGTGCCGTGGGGGCTGACGGACTTGATTGCGGGGGAATTTCAGGAACTCTTTCGGGTGAGAGGGATCGTGGTGGTTCGGGCTGGGAATCCGGGGGGCCGGGATCTGGTGTCATCCCTTGAGGGACAATTCGTCCGATTTCCTCGGGTGGATCCTCCGCTCGAGGCTTTTTTTCTGTCGCGCCAGGGCTGTCCCTTTCGGTGAGTGTTCGTCTGGTGTTCGCATTCAAAAGTTGGGAAGGAACGGTATACGAAACTCCCGGGTAAATGAGATCGGGATTTGGTATTTGTTCGGCATTGGCACGGGCTAGGTCCTGAACTGCTTTGGCCGTGGCCTGAAGGGTAACGCGGACCCCTTGAGCGTCTAATATTTTTTGGGCCACTCCCCACAAATGTTCTCCCTTGTGAACCATGACTTCGATACGATCCCCCATCTGTGAAAAAGTGGCCGCTTGGGCCGAAAGACTTGGTGTTAAGGGGAGGAGCAACACGGATAACAGAGAAACGCCTAATGCTCGAATGATATGGGACTTCATTTGAACGAAGAGAAGAGTTGCCCTCCGTAAAAACTCTCTTCCGGCATTGATCCTTTTGGTATAGACATACACAGAGGGGTCGTTTGCCCGGGTGTCCACCGTGGTTCCGGATTGAAGGGAGGTGGGCACCTTGGCGGCTAAAAGACTCCCTCCAGCAACGATTTGACGGATTGAATCGGTGGTCAGTCCGTCAGAATCGGTGGTCAACAGGACGGGGTCCCCTTCGGAAATGTGCACTCTCGAGCCCCTATCCCCCGCCTCTTTTTCCAAAAGGGGACCCAGGCGTGGGCCCAATTCCTTGATCAATTGGGTTCGGGTCTGTAATGAATCTCCAATGGGTTGGAGAGCCAAAGTTTGGGACAGGGTGATACGAGGGGATTCGAAAAGACGTTCCAAGGGAGTTCGCTCGCGGGTGAAAAGATCAAAAGGTGTTCCGTGACCGGCTTCGCTTAATTTGGGCGATAGGGTGAGGACGGAAATACCCTGAGCTGCGAAAATGGGAGCCAATCCGGCGGAGTGAAACCCGCCCGCCACCAGGACCACCAAGGGTCGGTTTTGAGAGGTTCGCGTAAAGAGGGCGCTCACGTTCTTGGCCAGGGCTGAATTTCGTGCTTCGGCACATGTGTAAAACTGTTCAAAAGGAGTGAGTTCCTGTATCCAGGTGGGATGGTTCATGGACGGTTCGTTCATTCGATGGGGAAGTTGGTGTAGCTCCGCGGAGCGTTCGAGGTAATGGGTCCAGTCTTGGGGAGTCAAGGTCAGAGTGGCCAACCCCTCCATCAGACGGAGGTCTCGAATCAGAGCGACCTGGCGGTGCTCTTCCGGTGTTTTGGCCAATCGGTTCCAGAGCGAGGATTCCAGTCTTTCCATTTCCTCTTGAAGTATTTCGGGCTGAATACTATCGGCCAGAATGACGTAACGCACATAGGCCTCAAAATGAGGATAAGGGTTCAGTGTCAAACCACTCCGGTGTATGGCGTTTCGAAGGGTTCGGTAGAAGTCACCGGGGCGGAGGTGCCCACTTCGGAAGGCCAACGCCGCGTGGGCGAGATCCGAGACCGCTGAGCTCGCCATTCGTTCTTCCAAGTTGGTTAAGAGAGCCCGTCGATCCTGCTGGACCGCGATCAAATTTATTTTTTCTTCAGTTCGCGCGGCTTCCATGAATTTCTTGAGTTCAGGGTGTTCTCTGGAGTTCGCCCGGGTCCAGAGGAAGTGGGCACGGTCGCTGAGCCCTTCCGTTCCGGAAGCCCACCGGCGGGTTTTGTCGTTAAAGGCTCGAAGTTCTGGGGTCAGCGTTTGATCCGCTTTAGTTTCCACTTGGGTTCTCCAGGCTGAGAGCCGTTCTGTCATCTTTTGGTGGAGGAGGGCCGCTTTCTGTACCGCCTCTACGTTGGCCAGGTAGAGCTCTGGATTCTCTGCCCCATGGAGGGGAGTTCCCACCGGAGCGGTCAGGGCAGCGACTTCCGCTCCGCTGATGATCCCCGTATTGAAAAAGAACGCCGCCGTCCGTCGGATGGCAGGGACCGAAACTGTGTTCAAGGAAGGAAGGGCGATGGGGCCCGCCCCTCCTTCAAGAGCAATCGGTGTTCCGGGGCGACGGGTCACAATTTCCGATAGAAGGTTTGTAATATTCCGTTGGGCATCCAAGTGCCCGTGGACGTCCTGAAGGTGGATGACGAAAGGAGTCCCCGGGCCCGCGTCTCTATAGGACCGAAGTGTGGCATGAGGCAAGAGGGCGGTCACGAGGTCCGCCACTTCGTCCCGGAGGGGGGGTGGAAAGGAGTTTTTGGAAAGGACCGATCCGGATCCTGTCCTTCCCATCGTGACTGTTCCTATCCCTGAGAGGGACGTTGTCATTTCCGTGAGCCATCCCATTTGTTCGGATGGAGCCGAGGATTCCCCGCGTAGGCGGCGAGCCGCATCGGCTCGTTGGGCCCAAAAATGAGCTTCCACTTGGTGGGCAAAGAAAACTTGTGTGAACAGAATCGCCCCCGCTAAGGTGGTCCGGCCTAGGGTCCATGGGATGAATTGAGTCATAATCGTTTCTCTCGGGTTTCTTTTTTGGATTCATTATAAAGGGTTGAGGTATGGAACTTGTTGCGCCTGTGTAAAATCCATATGACGACACTTTTAGAAAACATGGCGCCTTCGGGGATCTTGTGCTATATTTTCTTCCATCGATGGGGTGGGAAAACGGTAATTCGGTCAGAGGAGGGGAGCCATGGGATCATTGCGTGGAGCGGAATTGATTTATTGGATTTTTGCTTTGGCGGGCACATTCTTTTTCCTCTTTCGCATGGCCGCCATGGTGGTTGGAGGTTTTGGGGGAGAGTCCGATGGTTTGGATCACGTAGGGGATGGCGGTGGAGTGGGAGAGGTGAGTCATGGGTCGGAAGGGGCGACCCATTCTCAAACCTTGGACGCTACAGACATGGCGTTCAAACTTGTGTCCCTGCAATCGCTCACGGGGTTCTTTATGACTTTTGGATGGGCGGGACTGTCGTGTGAAAAGCAATTCGGTCTCGGCACCACAGCGTCTTTTTTTATTTCCTTGGCCGCGGGTGTGGTGGCCATGTTTATCACGGCATCCCTCTTTAAACTAATGGGGCGCCTCAACAGTTCGGGGGATGTGTTCTCTGTTCAGAAAACGATTGGACTGACCGGCTCTGTTTATACGCGGATCCCGTCCGAAGGGCGTGGACAGGTGCGGTTGGTTCTCAACAACAGCACACGCTTTGTGTCCGCGGTTTCTGAAGATCGCGTGGATCTGGATTCTTTCGTGAATGTGACCGTGGTTCGGGTGGTGGATGGATCGACCGTGTCCGTTAAAAAATTGCCGTAGGAGGATGATATGTATCTTCTTCAAACACTTGAAATAAATTTTGCTGTTGTCGGGGGAGCCCTCTTGGCCTCCTTCCTCTTTATCACCATGCTCTTTTTGGCGAGCCGTTATCGTCGTTGCCCCTCCAATATGATCTTGGCGGTTTACGGAAAAGTGGGTGTGGGACGTTCGGTGCGTTGTATTCATGGGGGCGGGGCCTTGGTCTGGCCGCTTATTCAGGATTACACCTACCTGACCTTAACCCCGATGACCATCAATATTCCTTTGAAGAACGCTCTTTCGATGCAGAACATCCGGGTGAACGTGCCCAGTACTTTCACCGTCGCCATTGACACGACCCCGGAATCCATGACCAACGCCGCTGTCCGCCTATTGAATATGGAGCGTCAAGAAATTGAAACCATGGCGCAGGAAATTATTTTTGGACAACTCCGTTTGACCGTAGCGTCTTTAACCATTGAACAAATCAACCAAGACCGGGAACGTTTTATGGAAGCGGTTCGAAAAAACATTGACATGGAGCTGGGCAAAATCGGGTTGACCTTGATCAACGTTAACATTACGGATATTACGGACGAATCGGGTTACATTGAAAGCATTGGGAAAAAGGCCGCTTCCACCGCAGTCAATCAAGCCAAAATTGATGTGGCTGAACAAGAAAAGAAAGGCGCCATTGGTGAAGCCGACGCCCAGCGGGAACGACGGATTCAGGTGGCGTCTTTTAACGCGAAGGCTGTGGAGGGGGAAAATACCGCCAAAGCCAATATCGCTACAGTGAACGCGGATCTGGCTGAAAAAGAAGCCGACGCGAGCCGACGCGGGGAGGTGGCAAAACAAAATTCAATGGCTGAAATTCAAAAAGCCAAAGCGCTGGCCGAAACCCGTCGTTTGGAAGCGGAAGAGGTGGTTCCTCGAGAAATTGAAAAACGTAAGGTCGAAATTGATGCGGAAGCCGCTGCCGAGAAAAACCGGCGCACCGCTCGGGGAGAAGCCGACGCCATCGTTTCGGTGAAGACCGCCGAGGCCACCGGTATTCAGAAGGTTTTGATGTCGAAGGCGGATGGGTATAAGGCTTTGGTGGGAAGCGCTCAAAACAGTCCGAAAGACGCGGCCACGTTGCTTTTGGTGGAAAAATTGGAAGATATTGTCCGATTGCAGACCGAAGTGATTAAGAACATTAAGATCGACAAAATTACCGTTTGGGATTCGGGGGGGGAGAAGGGATCGTCCACTGCAAACTTCATGAGCGGGTTGGTCCGAACGCTTCCCCCGTTGCACGAGGTTGCGGCCATGGCGGGGGTGGACCTTCCCGGCTATTTAGGGTCCATTCAAACCCCGGTCCCACCCAAGGAAGAACTTCCTAAACCGAAGGTTTAAGGAGGAGGCCGGTCACTTCGGCCTTGAGTTCTTTAATCCCTAGTCCTTTGGCCGCGCTGACCCAGGCGATGCCTTCTGGTAGAAGGCCAAATGTTTTTGCCACAAGACGCCGTTGGTTTCCAGCGATGGATTTTTTGACTTGGTCGATCTTTGTCGCCACGACGCGCCACGGTAGTCCCTTAGAAACGAGCCACTCATGCATTTGGACGTCCAGGGGGGTAGGGCCGACTTTCGCGTCAATGAGTGTAAACACCATGCGCAGGTTCGGTCGTTCGACAAGGTACCCTTCCACCATGGCCCCCCAATTTCTCCGTTCCCCTTTAGGAACTTCGGCATACCCATAGCCCGGTAAGTCCACCAGCCATCGGTCCTCACCAACAGAAAAAACGTTGATCATCCGGGTCCGTCCCGGTGTGGATGAAACGCGTGCGATCCCCTTTCCGCAGAGCGCGTTTAACAGGGTGCTTTTGCCCACATTTGAACGTCCAACGAAGCACACTTCAGCCCGGGAATTAACCAGATTTCCCGGGCGAGTTTCGCTGATCAGGTAAATCGCATTTTTTAACAAAGGGAAATTCCAGGAGAGTTCATAGCGGTAGGGGCATTATAGCCGCAAATCGTCTGTTTGTATAAAGAAATTTGATAAAAATCCGATAATACCTATGAGATCAGTTCGTGTGGGGGGGAATAAATCCGTGGAGATAAAAGAGTTGTCGCAACAACACACGGAAATGTTGGATCAAATTCAGGATATTCGAGCACTCCTGGGATTGGTTTCCACGAAGACTCTGGCGGCGGATATTGGGCAAAGATTGGATGTTCTTGCCGCCTCTCTGGGGCTTCATTTATCGGTGGAGGACCGGGAGTTTTATCCCGCTGCTCTAATCTCAACGGACGAAAAAGTTCGAACCACCGCCGAGCGCTTTTATGTTGAAATGGGTCATTTGCGGAGAGCCTTTGGAAACTATCGGGAAGCCTGGAAATCCGACAAGGCCATTCATGGGAGTTTTCCACTGTTTGCGGAAGACACGCAGCGCGTGTTTGCGTTGCTTGAAAAACGGGTTCGTTTGGAAGAAGAACACCTTTATCCGTTATGGAAGGCCCCAGTCACTCCCTTTTCAGAAGGACAGCGGGCTCTAATGAAAGAAAACAATGACTCAGAGCTTACCTATTTTAATGTGATGAATTCCAATCATTTCCGAATGAAAACGTAACCCTAATCCTCTCCTTCGCTCCTCTTGTAGGAGACCACTTTCAATTTCAATTCCACTCCCGCCGGTTTTCCGTAGGAGAGGCGCTGAGCGCTTCGGAGTTTGACAAAAACTTCGCCACGGTGACCTCGAACAAGAACCGCGTTTTCCACTGACCCAGACCAAAGACGTGTCAAGAGCTCTGTCCCTGGGACTATCGCCTTCATCTCGTAATGGAGCTTAACCCAGGTGGCCTGGAGAGGTACTATGGGGGAGAGGTCTGTTTCGGGCATGTTTTTTTTTAGCATTTTTTTGGCGTGGGGGGATGTCAATCCTCTTCACTTTTCATATGATCGTCGGGAAAGTAAGTGGTTTCTTTTCCGTTCGTTGCCCCTTTCTTTAATGCACGGGATTCGACGTTGCACGAACGAGATTCCATCTCCCGAGGTTTTCTATGTCCCAAGCGCGATTTAAAACAATTGATGGCGGCGAAGCCGTTGCGTCTGTGGCGTTCCGCACCAACGAAGTTATTGCGATCTATCCCATCACCCCTTCCTCCACGATGGCGGAATGGTCCGACGCGTGGATGTATGAGATGAAGAAAAATATTTGGGGAGACGTTCCTTACGTCTACCAAATGCAGAGTGAAGCGGGGGTTGCGGGTGCGGTTCACGGGGCCCTGCAAACGGGATCTCTGTCCACCACCTTCACGGCAAGCCAGGGTCTACTCCTGATGGTTCCGAACATGTACAAAATCGCCGGGGAACTGACCCCAGCGGTTTTTCATGTGGCCGCCCGGTCCCTTGCGGCTCAAGCGCTTTCTATTTTTGGTGACCACCAAGACGTTATGGCCACTCGCCAGACCGGGTGGGCCCTCTTGTGTTCCTCGTCTGTTCAAGAGGCCATGGACTTCGCCGCCATTTCTCAAGCCGCGACACTTAAATCGCGCATTCCGTTCCTTCATTTTTTTGATGGATTTCGCACATCGCACGAAGTCCAGAAAGTCACGTATCTGGAGGATGAGACTCTTCGGGCCCTGATTGATGACGCCGATATTCACGCCCATCGCGCCCGGGGGCTCACGCCAGAAAAACCCGTGATGCGGGGATCCGCCCAGAACCCGGATGTTTATTTTCAAGGGCGAGAGACCGTCAATCCCTTCTACGATGCCTGTCCGGGAATCACGCAGTCGATCATGGATCGGTTTGCAAAGCTGACGGGCCGACACTATCGCTTGTTTGACTATGTGGGGGCACCGGACGCCGAGCGTGTCATCGTCCTAATGGGTTCTGGGGCGGAGACTGCCCAAGAAACGGCTAAGGTATTGAACGCTTCAGGTGAAAAAGTGGGGGTTCTGAAAGTTCGTCTGTATCGGCCGTTGGATGGGGCGGCGTTCTTAAAGGCCCTGCCCAAAACAGTGAAACGCATGGCCGTGTTGGACCGAACGAAGGAACCCGGGTCCGCTGGGGAACCGCTTTTTACGGATGTGGTCAGCACCGTGTTTGAATCGTTGGGGGCAGGGACTTCTCCTTTCATTGGGGCCCCGGTCATTGTGGGAGGACGTTACGGACTCTCGTCCAAAGATTTTACCCCCGGGATGGCCAAAGCTGTTTTCGATAACCTCTCCGCCGCAAAACCCAAAAGCCATTTCACCATTGGAATTCATGACGATGTGGGGCACACCAGTCTTCCGTGGGACCCGCATTTTTCAGCGGAACCGCCCAAAGGCGTGCGTGCGCTGTTCTATGGGCTGGGTTCGGATGGGACCGTGAGCGCCAACAAGAACTCCATTAAAATTATCGGGGAAAACACCGAGGGGTATGCCCAGGGCTACTTTGTTTACGATTCGAAGAAGGCGGGGTCCATTACAATTTCTCACTTGCGTTTCGGTCCGGAGCCGATTCACGCGCCGTATCTTATTTCTGAAGCGGATTTTTTGGGCATCCACCAGCCGGTGTTTCTGGAACGGTTTGACCTCTTGGACCAAATGAAAACAGGCGGAACGGTATTGCTCAACACCGCTTTTGGGCCGGATAAGATTTGGGACGAACTCCCTCGGATTTTTCAGGAAAAATTCATTTCCAAGAAACTTCGTTTTTTTGTAATCGACGCCTACGCCGTGGCCAAAGAGGCTGGGTTGCGCGGTTTGATCAACACGGTTATGCAGTCTTGTTTTTTTGCTATTTCCGATGTTCTTCCTCGGGAGAGGGCCATAGCTGAGATTAAGGATTCCATTGAAAAAGCCTACGGCAAGAAGGGCGATGATATCGTTGAAATGAATTTACGGTCCGTGGACATGGCGTTGGAACATATGTTTGAAGTGAAAATTCCCTCCCAAGTGACGAGCGTGAAAGAATTGCCTCCTCCCGTGGCGGAGGGCGCGCCAGCTTATGTTCGGGATATTATCGGCACCATGATCCGAAACGAAGGGAATTCTTTGCCGGTCAGTGCCATGTCGATCGATGGGACATTCCCTCTCGGGACAGCGGCCTATGAAAAACGTAATTTGGCTTTGGAAATCCCTGTGTGGGATACGAACACCTGTATTCAATGCAACAAGTGCGTGATGATCTGTCCTCACAGTGTGATCCGTTCGAAAGTGGTCGAACCCGAGTTGATCGCCAGCGCTCCTTCGACGTTCAAAAGCCGTGACGCCATTGAGCGCGATTGGAAAGGTCAGAAATTTGTTCTCCAGGTCGCTCCTGAGGACTGTACGGGCTGTACCCTTTGTGTTGAAATTTGTCCCGCGCGCAACAAGTCGGAAGCCAAACTGAAAGCCATTAACATGCAACCCCAACCTCCCCTCCGCGCGACGGAGAAAGAGAACTGGGATTTTTTCCTCACCCTTCCGGAATACGATCGACGGAAACTGAAGATGGGACGGATCAATCAAGTGCAAATACAAACCCCACTGTTTGAATTTTCGGGAGCTTGTTCCGGTTGCGGGGAAACGCCTTACCTCAAACTTCTTTCCCAGATATGGGGCGACCGCGCGTTGATCGCCAACGCCACGGGATGTTCCTCCATTTATGGGGGTAATTTGCCCACCACCCCCTGGGCAACCAACAAGGAGGGGCGCGGTCCCGCCTGGTCCAATTCGCTTTTTGAAGATAACGCCGAATTCGGCCTGGGGTTCCGCCTTTCGGTGAATCAGCAAATGGAAATGGCCCGGGATTTGGTGAAACGCCTCTCCTCCCACTTGGGGGATGAGTTGGTGATGGGTTTGTTGGAAGGAAAACAACGGGATGAAGCCGGGATTTATGAACAGAGGGAGCGGGTCAAAATTCTCAAAGAGAAATTAAAAAATGTGCCGGGGAATGAAGTGGCCCGATTGATGGACTTGGCGGATGTCCTGGTTCGGCGAAGTGTGTGGATCGTGGGGGGGGATGGCTGGGCTTACGACATCGGGTTTGGGGGGTTGGATCATGTGTTTGCCAGCGGGATGGATGTCAACATCCTCGTGTTGGACACAGGTGTCTATTCCAACACGGGAGGACAGGTGTCCAAGGCGACCCCGCGGTCTGCGGTGGCCAAGTTTGCCACAGGGGGGAAATCTTCGGCGAAAAAAGATTTAGGTTTGATGGCCATGAGTTACCGCAACATTTATGTGGCGGAAGTGGCCATGGGGGCGCGGGACGAACAGACGCTCCGGGCCTTCCTTGAAGCGGAGTCGTTTGATGGGCCTTCGTTGATCATTGCCTACAGTCATTGTATTGCTCACGGGATCAATATGACCAAGGCGCTGGACAGCCAAAAAGCAGCTGTCGGGAGCGGCCAATGGCTTCTCTATCGGCACGACCCGCGTCGAATCACTGAGGGCCAAAACCCCTTGGTGATCGATTCCCGGCCCGCCGCCATGAAAATGGAAGAGTTTTATATGCGGGAGAATCGCTTTAAAATGCTCACGAAAACAGCGCCCGAACACGCGCGGGATCTCTGGGGTCGTTCTCAGGAAGACGCGGAATCCCGTTGGGCGCTTTATCAGCACATGGCGTCGCGGCCTGTATCCAACGGCCCAGCGGTGACCCCTAGCGGGGTTCCCGTTACACCACCCCCAACGAATTAAAGGAGCCCCTGTCATGCCCGTGGACTTATCGACTGATTATTTGGGGATGAAACTTCGATCTCCCCTTGTTCCTTCGGCCTCCACCTTGGCCGACGATCTGGACAATTTAAAAAAATTAGAAGACGCCGGTGCTTCCGCGGTTGTTCTCCATTCGTTATTTGAAGAACAGTTGCGTCGGGACAAAGAAGAGCTTATTGAACGGACCACCCAAGGAACAGAAAGTTTTGCCGAAGCCCTGACCTATTTCCCGGCTTCCGAGTCGGCGTTGTTGGGCCCGGAAGAATATTTGGAACATATTGTGAAAAGCAAGAAAGCCCTTTCCATTCCGGTCATCGCGAGTTTAAACGGGAGTTCCACGGGGGGATGGATTGACCACGCCCAGAAAATACAAGAAGCGGGCGCCGACGCTTTGGAATTAAACATCTATGTTATCCCGACGGATCCAGACGCTTCGGGGGTCCAGGTGGAGGAAAGCGCCATTGAGGTTGTCCGAACCGTTCGGAAGGCCGTCAATATTCCTTTGGCGGTGAAGTGCAGTCCTTTTTATTCCAATATGGCCAACATGGCCAAACGGTTTGTGGAAGCGGGGGCCGATGGTCTCGTCCTGTTCAACCGGTTCTATCAGCCCGACGTGGATTTGGAAAACCTGGATATCCGGCCGAAAGTTCTCTGGAGTACGCCCCAGGCCGCCCGTCTTCCTCTCACGTGGATTGGGATCCTCCACAGCCGAATTAAAACAGATTTCGCCGCGACAAGCGGTATTCACACCGGACGGGACGCTTTGAAAATGCTCATGGTGGGGGCCAGCGTGACCATGATCGCTTCGTCTCTTTACCGCCACGGCATCAAACACCTTTCTCTGATCGAAAAGGAAATCCGGGAGTGGATGGAGAAAAATGAGTATGAATCCGTGAAACAACTGCGGGGAAGCCTTTCGCAAACCAACTGCCCTGACCCATCCGCTTTTGAGCGAGCGCACTACATGCGCGCCCTTCAAACGCCTCCGGCCGCGTAACGGGTATGATTCGCGCGCGTTCGAATCGAGGGGGAACACGGGTCGGGTTGCTGGTGGGCCTCCTGTTGGGGGTGGGTTTCTCCGCGGGAGTGCTGGGCGTTTTTCTGTGGTTTTTAAATGGCGTGGTTTCGTCAGGTCTTGAGGGTTACCTCCGGACCTATGTTTTTGATCGACCGGAGGCCACTTTTGAAACGGTTCGCGTGGACGTGTGGCGCGGCCGTCTTCGCCTCACGGACCTGCGGTTGAAAGGAGAACGGCTCTCGTTGTCTGTTCCTGAAATAAAAGTGGACATCCCTTTTCGTGAACTCCTCGCCGGACGTGGGGTGGTTCGCTCGCTCCACTTTGAAAATCCCTTGGTGGAATTTTCTTTTTCGTTCAAGGGGGTCGCGAGTGGATTAACTGATTTTTCTCAGCGGTTCCCGGTGTGGGTCCATCGGCTCCCCATTTCTGAAATCTCCATCACCCATGGGCAAGTTCGGTTGGTGAACCGTGATTCGAACGGTTCCTGGGGGCTTCGTCAGGTGGAGGCCCGCCTGACCCAACAGGGGCGGGCCGAGGGGATAGGGGGGGCCTATCAACTCAAGGTGGACGGGATAAACGAATCCGAATTACCTGGTGCGGTTTCGGTAAGTTTGGAGATGGACCGGGTGCGCCCAGGGGTCAACCTGAACGGGGAATGTTCCCTTAAAAATTGGCCCATCGATCCTTTGGCGCGGTTTTTAACAGGGAATGGGGATGTCCGGGTCACGGATGGTCGGGTTGATTTGAAAACCTCATTAACGTGCAAGGACGATTGGCTCACCGCAAGCCATTTGGTTCAAATCACGGATTTGAAAGTGGAGGTGTCTTCTTCACGGAAAGAAATCCTTGGTCTTTCCGTGAAACGGTTTAAAGATGTGATGGCTATCCCCTATCTTTCCTTTGTGGTCCCCATGAACGGGTCTATTCGGGATCCCCATGTGGGCATCGCCTCAAGTGTTCAGCAAATCCTATACAAAGTTTTGGAAGGTAAAATCG
Organism: Elusimicrobiota bacterium; assembly: GCA_016788905.1. NCBI lineage: Bacteria > Pseudomonadati > Elusimicrobiota > Elusimicrobiota bacterium. Next base: position 166,305 of record JAEURZ010000001.1, on the reverse strand, counting down.
AAGATAAAAAGAACCTTGAAAAATGGGCACGACGGGGGGGGGATTACATCGGGGCGAAAATCGATCGATCTCTCCGGGACGGGATTAAAACGAAATGAAAGGGGGCCTCCCCTTTCGACCTGTTATCCTTGGGTGTGTTTTTTTAGTGGGGTATGGGGTTTCTCCTGGATGGAGCGAAGGGAAATCCTCCGCTCTTCCTTTTTTGACTTTAGATGTAAGCGCTCGCTCCGCTGGGATGGGAGGAGCTCAGGTGGCGGTTGTGGACGATGCCACTGCCGTCCTATCGAACCCTGCCGCGCTTCGCCGATTGATTCGTCCAACCGTCTCGATGTTTCACTCTTCCTATGTGGGGTCAAGTTTTTTTGATTTTGTTGGAGTGGGGCGGCGGGTCGGTCGCACGGGGGCTTTTGGTGTCGGCGCTCAATTCCTTTCTCAGGGCCGTCTCGAACGTATTGATACGGAAGGCAACACCACAGGAAACTTTTCCCCCAACGACGCGGCCCTGTCTTTCGGATACGCGGGCGAATTTGGCGGCACGTTTTTGGGTGTGGGGGGAAAATACATCCGTTCCTCACTCTCGGACACCGCGTCCACCTTTGCCGGCGATGCCGGAATTCTTTCCCCCCCACTTATGGATCAAACGGTGCGTTTGGCCGCCGTGGTCTCAAATCTGGGTCCGGAGATTAAATACAAATCGAAATCGGAATCTCTTCCCACGCAAGGTCGAGCGGGCGTCCGGTTTGAGGCCAACGCCCAGTGGAATTTCGCGGCGGATATTGTTTTCCCAATAGCGGGGGATATCTATTCCGCTCTAGGGGGAGAATACCATGTCCCGTTGGATGGATCTCTGGATGTGTTCTTGAGAGGGGGCTACAACACCCGGGCCAAAGGAATGGATTCCCTAAGTGGGTTCAGCGGGGGGATCGGATTTGGCCATGCTTTATTTGATGTGGATTACGCTCTCGTCACTTTAGGAGATTTGGGGCTCAGCCATCAATTTTCTCTCACGTTTCGGTTTGGCCCAGAAACGAAACCTCCCACCCCTAAGAAATTCCCCCCTGGACTCCCTCGGAATTTAAACGAATAAAAGGATGCTCTCTTATTCGCGGTCCTTTCCCCCAAAGTGTTTTGCGTTACACCCTTCTTGAATTTGACAGGGCGGGTTATGCTATGGTACGATCGGTGTAACGGCGAGGCTTTAATTTCCAACTTGCCCCGGCCGGCTTTTACCGAGAGGTAACATCGTGTGGCGTTTTGCGCGGTGCTGTCTTCCCTTTCAGTTCAGAGAGGGGGATGGGTCAAACAGGGTGCTAAAACGGTCCGAGTCCCTCACGATTTTCTGATGGCCCGCACCGCAACTTACGGCGCGGGTTTCTTTTTTTCCCGCCCCAATGGAGTTCAACGATGACACAGTTTGATCACCAATTGAAACCTGAAACATTAGCGCTGCATGGGGGACAAGAGTCTGATCCCACCACAGGGGCCCGCGCGGTTCCCATCTACCAAACCACCAGCTATCAGTTTAAGAACACCGAACACGCGGCCAACCTGTTTGGTCTTAAAGAGTTCGGGAACATTTACACGCGGCTCATGAACCCCACCACCGACGTGTTGGAAAAACGTATCGCGGCGTTGGACGGGGGCGTGGGCGCGCTCGGGGTGTCGAGTGGGCAATCGGCAATTTCTCTGGCCCTCTTAAACATCGCTCAATCGGGAGACGAAATTGTTTCGGCCGACAACCTGTATGGGGGCACCTATAACCTGTTCCATTACACGTTCCCGAAATTTGGCGTGACGGTGAAATTCGCAAAATCGGGCGATTTGGACAGCATCAAAAAAGCCATCACACCGAAAACCAAAGCCATCTACGCGGAATCCATTGGCAACCCGAAACTGGACGTGGCGGATTTAGCCGGGATATCCGCCATTGCTCATGAGGCGGGAATCCCCTTCATTTTGGACAACACCGTTTCGCCCTACCTCCTGCGTCCTTTTGATCACGGGGTGGACATTACCGTGTATTCCGCCACGAAGTTTATTGGTGGTCACGGGACATCGATTGGGGGACTCATCGTGGACTCCGGAAAATTCGATTGGACGAACGGGAAATTTCCGCTGATGGCGGACCCCGATCCCTCTTATCATGGGATTAATTTTGTGGAAGCCCTAAAGCCCATGGGGAACATTGCTTACATCATCAAGGCGCGGGTCACACTTCTCCGGGATCTCGGGATGGCCCTGTCCCCGTTTAACGCGTTCCTTCTCCTTCAAGGATTTGAGACGCTCCACCTGCGTATGCCGCGCCACGCGGAAAACGCGCTGGCCGTGGCCACTTTCATGAAGAAGCATCCAAAGGTCAACTGGGTGAATTACCCGGGGTTGGCGGACAGCCCTGAGCAGGTTCGGGTTAAAAAATATCTGCCCAAAGGTGCCGGCGCTATTTTGGGGTTTGGCATTAAGGGGGGCTTGGAGGCGGGCCGGAAATTTATTGATCGGTTAAAACTGATCAGTCATTTGGCCAATGTGGGGGACGCCAAAACCTTGGCCATTCACCCGGCCACGACCACCCACTCCCAGCTGTCTGCGGAAGAGCAGAAGGCCACTGGGGTGACCCCAGACTACGTTCGCCTTTCTGTGGGACTTGAACATATCGACGATATCTTGGCGGATATCGATCAGGCTTTAAAACAGGCGTAATTCAAAACCATCTCTTCTGGTTTCTGGCCGCCCAGATGGTTCAAGGCGGCTGTCCGGGCGAGAATTGGGTTTAGGTGCCCCATGACACAAGCGATTCCCACCCCCTCAGCTCTCGGTGTTGTTGAGACGCGGACCTTCACGTTTGATCGGATGGTTTTGGCGTCGGGACAGGAATTGGGACCCGTGACGTTGGCTTATCAGACGTATGGGAGGCTGAATGAAAAACGAGAGAACGCTATTCTCCTTCTTCATGCTTTAACGGGTGATGCCCATGTGGCGGGGCTTGAAAAGGGGGAACCGAAACCCGGATGGTGGGACCCCCTTGTGGGACCGGGGAAGGCTTTTGACACGGACAAATATTTTATCGTGTGTTCAAATGTCATCGGAGGCTGTCGCGGTTCAACCGGGCCGGGCTCCCTTGATCCAAAAAACGGGAAGCCCTACGGCCTTCACTTTCCGGTCATTACCATTGGGGATATGGTGGAAGCTCAACGGCGACTCATGGACCACTTAGGGATCCCCGCTTGGCTTTCCGTGGCGGGGGGATCCATGGGGGGGATGCAAGCACTCCAGTGGGCGGCCAGCTATCCGGAACGGGTTAAAAGCGTGATCCCGGTGGCCACCACGCTCAAGCATTCCCCTCAGCAGATCGCCTTCGATGAAGTGGGGCGTCAAGCCATCATGGCGGACCCGGACTGGATGGGGGGGGAATACTATGGGCACGGTCAGCCGGAACGGGGGCTGGCGGTGGCCCGGATGATTGGACACATCACATACATGTCGGACCAGTCCATGGAAGAGAAATTTTCCCGACGGCTTAAAGCCGAAGGGTTCAAATTCACCTTTGATGCGGAGTTTGAAGTGGAAGGGTATTTGCGCCACCGGGGGGCCCATTTCGTTCGACGGTTTGACGCGAACAGTTACCTCTATGTGACCCGCGCCATCGACTATTTCGATCTTTCCGGTGATAAGCTGTTTGGGTCCGGTGGTCCCATCCCTCGGTTTCTTGTCATTTCCTTCAAATCCGACTGGCTCTACCCCTCTTATCAGTCCCGTGATATTGTGACCGCATTGCGATCTCGGCAAGGGGACGTGACCTACGTGGAAATTAATTCCACTTACGGTCATGACGCGTTTTTGGTGGAGTATGATGAACAAGCCCGACTGATTAAGCCTTTTTTGGCCAAGACCTTTGAATTCGGATCCCGAGGTTAAACGATCCATGCGCCCCGATCACCACGCGATTCTTCAGATGGTTGAACCGGGGGCCAAGGTATTGGATTTGGGATGTGAAAAGGGGGACCTCTTGGCCCTCTTGGAAAAGGAACGCGGTGTGAAAGCTCAAGGCGTTGAGTTGAGAGAGGATTCCATCTACGAATGCGTGGAAAAGGGGTTGACCGTATTGCACGGTGATATTGAGGGGGGGCTTGGTCAATTTCCCGATGGTTCTTTCGATTACGTGATCTTGAACCACAGCATGCAGGAAACCCGGAACGTGGAGTTTGTCTTGAAAGAAGCTCTCCGTGTCGGGCGAAAGGCCATCGTGGGGTTTCCGAACATGTGCCACTGGCGGGCACGGGTGGACGTTTTTTTTCGCGGGCGGACGCCCGTATCGCCGGCCTTACCCTACCGTTGGCACAACACCCCCAACATCCATTTTTTGAGTCTTTACGATTTTGAAGAGTTCTGCCGAGAAAAAGGCCTTCGGGTCTTACAGCGGTACGGGGTAACACGAAACGGACGCGCACGGGTGTGGCCCAATCTTTTTGCGGAAAGCGGTGTATTTAAAATAACGGCCGGGGATTCTTTTTCCCTCTAGGCGAAGGAGTCGGTCTATGAAATGGAATGCGAGCGTCTGGGGGTGGGGTTTGCTGTTGGTGGTGACAGGGACCCTGTGTTCTGCGGCGACCGAAGTGGAAAACCGACTGGCCAATCTGGAAGCCCGTCAGAAAGCTCTGGAGGACAAATGGGCGGACCAGCCGGTCGTGACCGCTGGCGCCGAAGGGTTTTCGTTGAAATCGCCGGATGGGTCCATCGGTATTCGATTTTATGGGGATATTCAACTGGATGGGCGTTTTTATGTGTCCGATAAGGCGGGATCCTTTACCGACACTTTCTTGTTGCGCCGTCTGCGGCCGGGGTTTGAAATGAATGGGTATGGGATTTTGAAGGCCCGGTTCCAACCGAATTTTGGTGGAAGTTCTGTCTCCTTGGATGATGGCTATTTTGATTTTATTGTTTCCCCGGAAGCCACGTTTCGTTTGGGGCGGTACAAGCCGCCAGTGGGTCTGGAAAATCTTCAGGCCAGTACGCGTTTGACCTTTGTGGAGAGAGGCCTTCCCACCAATCTTGTTCCAGGGTATGACGAAGGGGCTCAAATCCACGGCGTTCTTTCCCAGGGGCGGGTGAGTTACGCTGTGAGCGTTTCCAATGGGGCTCCAGACGGTGCGGGTGTGGCGGCCGATCACGCGGATGGCAAAACGGTTTCGGCCCGCCTCTTCGTCGAGCCCCTGAAAGGTTCCTCCTCCCTCCTCCGTGATTTGGGGCTGGGTGTGGCCGAAACCCGTGGTCGGGAAAAGGGGACGCCGCTTCCCGCGGGATTCAAAACCGAAGGTCAGAATACTTTTTTCAGTTACACGAACGCGGTGGCTCAGGGGAAACATCAACGGATTTCGCCCCAGATGTACTGGTATGGTGCGGGATTAGGATTTTTAGGGGAGTACGTGGTCTCCTATCAAGAAGTCCAGCACACCTCTACCCAAAGGATAACCCATTTGACGAATACGGCCTGGCAAATGGCCCTTTCTTACGTGCTGACCGGAGAGCAACCCACTTATAAGGGGGTAAAACCAAAAACGAATTTTGACCCGTCCCGGGGGACCTGGGGAGCGGTGGAGTGTTCGGTGCGTGTGAGCCGATTTACGGCGGATGAATCGGCTTTTGAAATGAACGTGGCGGATGCCGCGACGTCGGCCCGGGAAGCGCGCGCGTGGACCGGCGGGGTGAACTGGTACCCCAACTCTTTGCTTAAAACGGTGATCAATTATACCTACACGTCTTTTTCGGGTGGGGCACCCAACGGTCGACGCGTTCCGGAAAACGCCCTCTTCCTTCGGACACAAATCGCTTTCTAGATTCGCTCTCGACGAATTCATGACGATTCCTTTTCTCCAGGATGGATCGGCCTCAATGAGAAGAATCCTCTTTGGGGTCTCTCTTCTTTGTGGGGCGTTTGTTCCCGCTGTTTATTCGAAGGATTCCACGGAACTCTTAAACGTTTCCTATGATGCCACCCGCACGTTTTTTCAAGATTACGGGCGACTGTTTCAATCCCACTGGAAAGAAAAGACCGGCGAGTCTGTTTCTGTTCGCCAATCCCATGGGGGGTCGGCCAAACAAGCGCGTTCGGTCATTGATGGACTGGAAGCCGACGTGGTCACTCTCGCCTTGGCGTCGGATATCGACGCGATCGTGACGCGGTCTGGAAAAATTTCATCGGAGTGGAGGGGTCGTTTTCCGAACAACAGTTCTCCCGCCACATCGACGGTCGTCTTTCTTGTTCGTGCGGGGAACCCCAAAAATATTCACGGCTGGGAGGACCTCGTTCGGCCGGGGATTTCCGTGATCACGCCTAACCCCAAAACGTCCGGTGGCGCCCGGTGGAACTATCTTGCCGCTTGGGGCTATGCCTTGAAAAGGGACCAGTCCCCAGCGAGCGCTCAGGCGTTTGTGGGAAAACTCTATCGCAATGTCCCTCTCCTCGATTCAGGGGCGCGAGGGTCCGCCATGTCTTTTGTGCGGCGGGGATTGGGCGATGTTCTGATCGCCTGGGAAAACGAAGCACTGTTCATTCAGCGGGATTTTGGGGAGAAGAGGTTTCAGCTCATCCGTCCTTCCCTCAGCGTTCAAGCGGAACCTTGCGTGGCGGTGGTGGATCACGTTGTTGACCAACGGGGCACCCGGGCGCTGGCCACCGCCTATTTGGAATTCCTCTATTCTGACGTTGCCCAAGAGCTCGCGGTTCAGCACTTTTTTCGACCGTCTCGTCCAGACATCCGGAGCCCCCTTCCCCCCATGGAACTCTTTACCGTGAAGGAAATCGTTGGGGATTGGGAAACCGCCCAACGGGTCCATTTCTCAGACGGGGGCCTTTTCGACCAGATTTATGATCCGCGCTAACCGAAAAAGGCGAAGGTCCAGTCCGTTGCCTGGATTGGGTCTTTCCCTGGGCTACGCTGTATTTTACCTGGGACTGTTGGTCCTTTTGCCTTTGTCCGCTCTTTTGGTGAATGCCGGAAAAATGTCGGGATTGGAATTTATTCAGATCGTCACTTCGCCCCGGGCTTTAGCGGCGTTCCGTGTTACTTTTGGAACGGCGGCCGCGGCGGCGGCGCTGAACGGGGTTTTTGGGTTTCTTGTGGCGTGGGCGCTCATCCGTTACCGGTTTCCAGGGCGACGAATCGTGGATGGTCTCGTGGACCTTCCGTTCGCGTTGCCAACGGCGGTGGCGGGGCTAACGTTAACGGAACTGTACAGCCCCTCCGGTTGGCTGGGGGCTCCGTTGGCGTTCGTAGGATTGCCGGTGGCGTTCACGCGCTTAGGCATTGTGATTGCCCTCGTTTTTATTGGACTTCCTTTCGTGGTGAGGACGCTCCAACCGGTGTTGGAAGATCTGGACCGGGACATGGAAGAAGCCGCTAAAACATTGGGGGCAAGTCCGTTTCAGATTTTTCGCCGCGTGATCCTTCCCCCTCTTGTGCCTCCGCTCCTAACGGGTTTCGCGTTGGCTTTTGCCCGGGGGATCGGGGAATACGGGAGCGTGGTGTTCATTGCGGGGAACATGCCGCTTCGGACCGAAATTGTTCCCCTCTTGATCATGACGAAACTTGAACAGTATGACGTGGCCGGGGCGTCCGCGTTGGCGGTGGTCATGTTGGGTCTTTCCTTCGCTCTCCTGCTCACCATCAATTCATTTCAAGCGTGGACACGACGTCGACAAGGAGCGGCCACGTGATCCCCACCGTCAGTGGTCCTTCGTTGAATGAGGAAACTCCTGGATCAATCCGAACCCGTTGGTTCTTGTTGGCGATCGTTTTTCTGTTTCTTGGTCTCTTTCTTCTTCTTCCGCTCCTCGCTATTTTTGTGAACGCGTTCTCTGAGGGATTTCGTGTGTACGCGGCCGCCCTGTGGAACCCGGACGCGCGCTCGGCGGTGCTCCTCACTCTCCTGGCCACCGGGGTGGCGGTTCCGCTGAACACGGTGTTCGGAATGGCCGCTGCCTGGGCCGTGGCCCGGTTCCGGTTTCCGGGCCGAAACATTTTTCTAACGGTGATTGATCTGCCCTTTTCCATTTCGCCCGTGATCGCTGGTTTGATCTTTGTTCTCCTATTGGGGGCTCACGGGTGGTGGGGCCCCTGGCTCACCGCCCACGGGATTTCGGTGATCTTTGCGGTGCCTGGGATTCTCTTGGCCACGACGTTTGTGACCGTTCCCTACGTGGCACGGGAATTAATCCCGCTCATGCAAGCCCAGGGAACGGAGGAGGAGGAAGCGGCCCATGTGTTGGGGGCCAACGGCTGGCAAATGTTTTGGCGGGTGACTCTTCCTAAAATTAAGTGGGGCCTTCTCTACGGGGTTATCCTGTCCTCCGCCCGTGCGGTGGGTGAGTTTGGGGCCGTTTCCGTTGTCAGCGGCCACATTCGCGGTCGAACCAACACCGTGCCCCTCCATATCGAAGTCCTTTACGACGATTACCAATTTGCCGCGGCTTTTGCGGTGGCGTCTCTTCTGGTGATGGGCGCTCTGGTCTCTTTGGTCGCGAAGGCCTGGGTGGCGGGGCGGTTTCGTCACGGGGGGGAAAAGGAGACCTTATGAAAAGCCGAACAGAGTATCTTTGGTTCACTACAAAAAAACGGAAGGAACTCATCAACGTCACTTCCGTGCTTGCGGATCACGTTCAATCCAGTGGTGTACAAGAAGGGATTTGTTTGGTCTCCGCCATGCACATTACTTCCGCCATTTGGGTGAACGATGAGGAACCGGGTTTAAAAGAGGACGTGATGGTGTGGTTGGAAAAGCTGGCGCCCGCGGGGGACTATCTCCACCACCAGACCGGCGAAGACAATGGGGACGCCCATTTGAAACGAACGCTGATAGGCCATCAAGTGACCCTGCCGATCACAAAAGGGACGTTGGATTTAGGCCCCTGGGAACAGGTCTTTTACATGGAGTTTGACGGTCAACGGCGGAAACGTGTGGTGGTTAAAATCTTAGGAGAGTGATTTCTCCGACGACGGAGTGTGGTATAATAGTTTCCTATGGCGCCGGAACCCGATTACTTTAATGGCATCAACTTTGACCGTGCTTGGGAAGAAGAGGACTGGGAACGTTTCTTTGAAGCCCAAGACCGATTGACCTCCGCCCGTCGTCGTCGTGTGGGGCGGCCGTCGGAACGCCCTTCCGTGGACCCGGGCCTTTCTTTTCGTCGCGTTCTTCACCAGTTTGGAATGGATCCGGACAATCCCGAGTCTCCCCCGCGGCCTTTTGCGTTGGATCAGGTTTTGGGTCCGGACGGGGCGGTAGGGCTTCCCTTCTGGCACCCCGGGGCCGATCCCGAACGATTGCCCCTCTTCCTGCAAGCGGCAGAATTTTCCCGCCAGATGTCGGAATTGGTGGAAGTCCGTTTCGTGAAAATCCTCGCCAAAGTGTATAAAAGTCCCTCCCACAAACAGTTTCAAAAAATTCTTCCGGAAGCGGACGATCGGGCGCGGGCCATTCCTCGCCTCGTGGCTCTCGGTCATCGGGCGGGCTATGATCCTTTTGGGGCCAAGGGCAACATTGTCCGATGTCGGCAGGGGTTGATCAGCGCCGAAGCGTGTGTGAGCCTTCTGTCCCGGCTTCCACGACGGCACATGGATCGAGTCCTCTATCATAAAGTGTTCGCCGACTGTGTTCGGTTACGGAACGGGTTGATGGATTGGATTCTCTTGCTTCGAACCCGCTTCGCCGCTCGTTCCTTCCGGCCCCGCTGACCTGTTGTGAATACGACCCTCCTTGTTTTGATCGGTCTGATCCTTGGGGTTCTGGGCGCCCTGCTGGTTGTCTGGAGGGCCAAGTCCACTGGGGGCTCTCTCCTTCTTCTTCAACAGCAAATGGACGCCCTTCGCCGCCAGTCGGCGGAATCCGCCCAAACCCAAACCGATCTTGTGACAGATCGCCTCATGCGTTTAGGCGCTGAAGTCAATCGCCAGTTGGAAACCGTTGGACAACGGGTTCAAGAAAGCCAGAAATCTGTGGGGGATCGCCTGGACAGTGCCACCCGAGTGGTGGGGGAAGTTCAAAAAAGCTTGGGGGTTCTGGGCCAAGCGTCGGATCGAATCTTTGAGATCGGCAAGGACATTTCCAGTCTTCAGGATATTTTGAAGGCGCCGAAACTTCGCGGAGGCTTGGGGGAATTCCTTCTTGCGGATCTGCTGCGGCAAATCCTTCCGGCCCAGAACGTGGAACTGCAACACACGTTTAAAACACGCGAAACAGTTGATGCGGTGATCCGGTTGGGGGGACGGTTGGTCCCTGTCGACGCAAAGTTTCCCCTGGAAAACTTTCGGAAAATGCTGGACGCCACCACCGATGAAGAACGGCGGGTGCTCCGCAAAAAGTTCGGGGCGGATTTGCGCAGGCACGTGGACGCGGTGGCGTCAAAATATATTCTTCCGGACGAAGGCACCTTTGATTTTGCGCTTCTCTATATTCCGGCCGAGAACGTGTATTACGAATGCATCGTGAAAGACGAGGGAGAAGAGGGGGCCTTGATGGAATACGCTCTCCGCCGTCGGGTTGTCCCTGTTTCTCCGGGGAGTATCTACGCATATCTTCAGGTGATCGCGCTGGGGTTGCGGGGTTTCCAAATTGAGGAAAACGCCCGGCGGATCATGGAAGATCTCGGGCGATTAAGAGAGAATTTGGCACGATTTGCCGAAGATTTTGATTTGGTGGGGCGCCATCTGTCCAACGCTAAGACAAAATACGACGACGCTGGTCGCCGGTTGGAACGGTTTCAAGACAAACTTTCAACCATCGCCAACACCGCGCCGTCCATTGGTCCTTCCCCAGACACCCCTACCCTTCCTTCAAAGTCGTAAACAGTCGCCGGTGGCGTTCCTGTATAAGCCCGATAAGTTTTTCGCGAAGGACGGGGGAGAGCGTTGATGTCTGGGCGAATGTGATGAGCCTTTCAAGCGTCGAGCTGAATTTTTTAAAAGTAAACTGAGAGGCCTTCGGATCGATGCGGAGTGATGTCGCCAGGACTTCAAAATCTTTCCGTGTGAGTCCGTGGTGTTTGCCGTTGACTGTCAAAGCGGAGTCTGATTCGTCCGGGAGATACACTTTGGACGACACAAAGTCGTAGCAAGGGGCCAGTTTGATCACCCTCTGGGGGTCTGTTAAGAGGGCCCAATTCTTTTGGTGCATGTCGCCGTTGCCAATTAAATAACAGAAGAGAACGCGCTCAAAAAAATCTAGGGCGTCGAGACCTGTTCGGGTGGCATGAAGGCGGATGATTTTCCCCAAGCTCTCCAAGGATCCAGCGTATTTGTTTTCTTGGCCGGAAATTTGAAAAAATGTTTCTTTCGGTAACTTCTTTCCGTTTTCCAGACGATCGAACCTTTTCACGATGTAGCAGAAGGTCCCGTCCGCCATTGCAAATAATCCGTGCGGTGGAACATTTAAGCCCAACGTGGACGCCATATTCATGCAGAGGTTTTCATTGTGGGGGAGTTCGGCGAAAGTTCCGGGTTCGGGTTTCAAAATGTGAGTCCCTCCCTCTGAAACGGTTTCAACTCTCCAGGTTTCCGGATCAATCCTTACGGACAGTTTCATTTGAATTCCCGATATGGACATGCGCATGTTCGTTTTAAGGGCTTGTCCCGGAACCTCCGCGGTGCCGAAGGGGATCAGGGGAACGCGTGATTTCCCAAAAAGAGACTTTAGGCATTTCGGGTGGTACGTTTTATTATCCGACGGTTTTAGGCAAGACAGACAATTATTTTTCATTGTAAGTTATCGGGCGCACACTTACGGCACCCACAGGATCCCGTCCCGTGTGCAATAGAAGCCTGAATTTGTCGGTTTTGTCAATTTTGGCCGCTTTGGCCGTGAGGTCCAAGAGCCAGCCCTCAGGAAGAAGGCCGTCAAAGAAAGAGAAAAGGCGGGGGCATTCATACGCTTTTTCTCGAAGAGGGAGTGAAAAACTTATGGGGTGAGCCTCCGGGGATTTTAAATAGGTTGGTTCGTAAACAAAAATAAAACCCTGGGCCGTTTTTGATAGGGTACCGGCCCTTTGGTTAAATGCGAAAACGGCGGCCCGCTGTTCGTTGTCTATCACGTCAATTCTCGTGGCGCGTGAGATCCGTTGGTCCGAGACATTTTCCGAAAAGAACGAGGACTTTATTGGTGGTATCCATACGAAGGGAGGGTTTGCCCTGCTCCAAATCTCGAAGGAACCGTAGCCCCACGCCAGCTTTTTTCGCCAGGTCGATTTGAGTCAGGCGCGACTCCTTGCGTTCTTTCTTCACAAATTCTGAGATATTGTTTTTCATTTATCCCCTTCCGGGTATAAAAATAATCTGTCGTAATAAAAAATAGTTATTTGGTTTATTACCTTATTAATTATACCCGTTAAGGGTTATTAATTCAACTATTTATTGAGCAGGTGGAAATATTTGGAAGTGAGGCTATTTCCTGGGTTATACTGCGAAAGATTCTCCGCACGAACAGGACGTGGACGCGTTGGGGTTTTTGAAAATGAAGCGGCGGGAAAAGACGGTGTCCTCGTAATCCAGGGTTGTGCCGGCCAGGAAGAGCAGACTTTTTTTATCCACGTAAACCGTAAGATTTTCTAGATCCACCCGATGGTCTTCCGCTGGGGCCGGTCCGGACCAGGGGTCCAGGTTGTAGCTGAATCCAGAACACCCGCCCGGCGTGACCTTAACGCGGAGGGCGCGGTCCTGGGGTTTCCGGGCGGCGAGCAATACCTGGGCGCGGGCCGCGGCCCGATCGGTGATTTCGAAAAGATTTTTTTTAGGCGTTGAAGGATTTGCCACAACCACAGGAAGATTTCGCGTTGGGGTTAGAGATGGCGAATCCGCCGCCCGAAAAATCTTCTTTGTAATCAACCACCGACCCTGTGAGCAGTCCGGCGGTCTGCGGATCCACGAGAAGTTTCACTCCCGCTTGATCCAATTCCGTGTCCCCCTCTTTTTTATCGTCAAAGGTAAACCCGTATTGGTAACTGGAGCACCCCCCCTTCTCCACCACCACCCGGAGGGATTTTCCGGCCAGAGAAGGGTCCCCGGTAAAAATATCTTTCACTTTCTTTGCCGCGGTTTCCGTCAGTGTGATCATGGGAATCCTCCTGTTCTTAGGGTGAGACCCGTGGGTCTCTTTTCGTGGAGGGGACCTCTGCGGACACCCTCTTGGGGACGGTCCATTCCACTCCGAATTTTCTATACTTTACTAAAATAGTCATATATTGTCAATTCCGTCGATGACTTAGTATAATGTCCAAACTATGGATCACGCCATTCCCAAAAATCTTCCCTCGTTGCTGCCGATCGTGAAATACGGGAACCCGGTCTTGGTCAAAAAGGCTAAACCTGTGGGAACGATTGATGACGCGGTACTTCGATTAATTCCCGTCATGTTTAACACCATGTATGCCGAGCCCGGTATTGGATTGGCGGCGCCCCAGGTGGGCGTCTCTGTTCGTCTCATGGTCGTGGACGTTGCTCCGGATGGGAAAAGCCAACCCCTGGCTCTCATCAACCCAAAGATAGAGGTCTGGAAAGGGCGCATTCGGTCGGAAGAAGGGTGCCTTTCTTTTCCGGGGATCCAGGTGACGGTTCCTCGGGCGGCTTGGGTCAAAGTTTCAGCCATCAATGAGAAGGGGTTGCCCATCACCATTGAAGCGGAGGGACTTTTGTCCCGATGCCTTCAACACGAAATGGATCATCTGGATGGGGTGGTAATGATCGACCATTTGTCCCTGGCCCAACGGGTTAAAACGCTTTGGGAAATTCGCACACGAAAAAAATCCGGTCTCTGGTAGATCCCCGTGCTCTCCACCGTATTCTTTGGAACTCCTGATGTGGCCGTTCCGTTTTTGGAACGGTTAGCGAAAAATTCCCATGTGATGGGGGTCGTGACCTCCCCAGATCGTCCCGCGGGGCGCGGGTATGCTCTGGCACCCACGGAAGTGAAACGGGCGGCAGAGGCGCTGGGCTTGCCTGTTCAGCAACCGGAAAAGTTGGCGGGTTTTTCTCTAGCGGGAAGTTTTGGGAAAACGCCCGATGTGGGGATTGTTGTCGCGTATGGCCATCTGATTCCGCCTAGCGTTTTTAACGAGCCTCGCCGCGGTCTTGTGAACGTTCATTTTTCCCTCGTGCCCCGCTACCGGGGAGCTGGCCCCATGCAATGGGCCCTGATTCGGGGGGAATCGGAGACCGGTGTTTCCCTTTTTCAAATTGAAAAGGGTTTGGACACGGGGCCTGTCTTTCTTCAGGGGCGCATGCCCATTGAGGCCAAAGATAATGCCGTGACGTTGCGGGAGAAACTGGTGGGGCAGGGGATTGAACTTATGGAGGAGTTCCTGCGTAAATTGGAGCAAGGGGATTGTTCCCCTGTTCCCCAATCCGGGGAAGTCCTAATGGCTCCCCAATTGACGAAAGAAGACGGTCGAATTCGTTGGGGACAGCGTTCCGCTCTTGATATCGTCAATTTGATTCGCGGAACCTACGAGTGGCCCGGTGCTTTCGGGATTTTGAAAGGCCAACGGGTGAAGATTCGCCGGGCCGAAGCAGAAATTCAACAATCGGGTCGACCCGGGGAGATCACCGCCGTCGAGAAAGGGCGAGGATTTTTGGTAAAATGTTCCCCCGATAGTCTTTGGGTGTTACGGGTTCAGCCTGAAGGGAAAAAAGAAATGGACGCATCTGATTTTTGGAACGGCGCTCGCCTGGCGGTGGGCGACCGATTTGAAGAATAATCAAAGGAGTTCACAATGGCGATGATGAAACGTTTCATGCTTTTTATGGCGGTCAACCTTTTGGTTGTCGTTACAATTTCAATTGTTCTTAACGTCCTAGGTGTTCGCCCCTACATCACGGCCCAGGGGTTGGACATGACATCTTTGGCTATCTTTTGTTTGGTGTGGGGAATGGGTGGGGCTTTTATTTCCTTGGGTCTTTCCCGCATTTTGGCGAAGATGTTTCTCAAGGTGAAAGTCATTGACCCCGTCACGGCTTCGGGAGACGCGGCGTGGTTGGTCCAAACGGTGCACCAATTGTCTCGGCACGCCAATCTTCCCGGGATGCCTGAAGTGGGGATTTACGAAAGTCCCGAACTTAACGCTTTTGCCACCGGGCCCACCAAGCGTCGGTCTTTGGTGGCCGTTTCCTCAGGACTTTTGGAACGGATGGACCGGAACCAGGTGGAAGGTGTTTTGGGCCACGAGGTCAGTCACATCGCCAACGGCGACATGGTGACCATGACTCTCCTGCAAGGTGTGGTGAACGCTTTCGTCATGTTTCTCGCCCGCATCATCGCGTTCGCCATCAGTCAAAACGTGAAAGAAGGGAGTCGCCGGATGGTCCAATTCACCGTGACCATCGTTTTGGAAATCTTGCTCAGTTTCTTGGGGATGATGGTGGTGGCGGCTTTTTCCCGTTACCGGGAGTTTCGTGCGGACGCCAGCGGCGCTCGGTTGACGGGGCGGGAAAAAATGATCGCCGCGTTGGAAGGGCTCCGCCGTGGGGTGGGCCTTGAAGACAAACGCGCCCCTTCTTTGGCGGCCTTCAAAATTTCAGGGAAACGCGGAGGTCTCATGGCTCTGATGGCCACTCACCCGCCGCTGGACGTTCGAATCGCCCGCCTCCGTCAGTCGACGGGCGCCTTCTAAATTGAAACTCCTGTGACGTCTCCCGCCGCCCCGAGGCGGTCACTTCTCGATATCCCTTTCAACGACTGGTTCAAGGCCTTGGGCCTGGAACCGAAGGAAGCCTACCGTGTTCGGCAGGTCCATACCTGGGTTTTTGAGCGCCGGGCGAAGACCTTTGAGGAAATGAGTGATCTTCCTCAGGCGCTCCGGGAAAAATGGGACACGGAGTTTCGTTTGCGGTCTCTGGTGTTGAAACGACGGGATGTGTCCGCTGAGGATGGAACCGCGCGTCTTTTTTTTGAAACGGCCGACGTGGAGCGTTTTTCGTCTGTCTATCTCCCCGCCAAAGGGGGGGAAGGGGCGCGGTCGGCGCTCTGCCTTTCCAGCCAAATCGGTTGCGCCTGGGGGTGTGTCTTTTGCGCTTCCGGGCGGGTTCCTCTCGAAAGAAATTTAGCGGCCTCAGAAATCGTGGAGCAAGTGTTGTGGGCGGAAGAAGCCTTTGGGCATAAAATTTCGAGCCTTCTCTTTATGGGCATGGGGGAACCCCTCGCCAATTTCACGAACCTCGTGCAGGCCCTCCAGATTCTTCGATCCCCGTTGGGCCTCAACTTTGGGGCGCGGCATGTGACGGTTTCCACCACGGGATTGGTACCACAAATTCCGATGCTGGCCACGTTGGCTCCGAAAGTGAATCTGGCCATCAGTCTCCATGCCGCCGACGACGAGACCCGAAAAAAACTATTGCCCAAGTCCTCCGCGTGGCCCATCAAGGACCTTTTAAAGGCGGCGTGGGACTACCAACGATCAACAGGTCGCGGACGAGTCACGTTTGAATATATACTGATTAAAGGGGTCAACGATTCCACGCGCGAAGCTCAACGGTTGGCCAATCTTCTTCGGGCCAAAAAAGCCTGGATCAACTTAATTGCGTACAACCCGGTGGCGGGGGTTCCTTACGAGGCTCCCACGGATCTGTCCATGCATGAATTTGCTCGGGTGTTGACGGGCCGAGGCCTTTTCGTTCGGTTGCGGAAACCTCAAGGCACTGACATCGCCGCGGGGTGCGGCCAGTTGGGGGAAGCGGGCCCCTTAGGACGCGGACGGAAATAAGGGCGACGTTGTTCCTGCCCAACTCGATTCTCTAAGAGGATATCTCCATGGCATCGAACGATTCTCCGATTCCCGATAAAACGTCTAAAGCCAACGCCGGTTCGTCTCGCGTCGCCGCTCTCACGGCACGGGTAGGTCCCCGCGGGGGTGGGCGCCGATGGACGGGTTTTGCGGCTCTTTTTGTGGCGGCACTTTTGGCCACGGCTCTGGGGCTCCAGTGGGCCGTGACCGGGCTTTTGCATTCCAGGAAGGTGGTGGTGGTGCCTGACCTGACGGGGAAAACGTTGGAACAGGCGTTGGATATTCTTTCCCCTCTCCAATTGGCCTTGTCCAAAGAGGCGGTTCAATTCGATGAAAATTCTCCGCCTGGGGCTATTGTTCGGCAGGCCCCACCGGCGGAACTTCGTGTGCGAGAAGGAAAAATTATTCGTGTCACCCTCTCGTCGGGGGGGCAAGTGGTCTTTGTTCCCGACGTGATCGGAGTGACGTTGACGGAGGCCCAGAACCGATTGCGTTCGGGCGGCTTGTCATTGGGAGCGGTGTCTCAAATCTATTCCGGCCAACATCCGGCCGGCACGGTGATGGAACAGACTCCTTTGGCCAGCGCTGTTGTTCCACCCAACGCCATGGTGGACCTCAAGTTGTCCAAGGGGCTTCCGCCTGAGGGGATGTCGCTCATGCCGGACTTCGTCAATCAATCCATCACCCAGGCCCGCCAGTGGGCGGAGGAACGAAAAATTGCTCCTGAAATTAAAGAAGAAATGACCACTGTTTTCCTCCCGGGTGTGGTGATCCGCCAATTCCCTGCGCCGGACACGGCGGTGACCGAAAAAACGGCGATTTCTTTTGTGGTGGCGTTTTCTTCGGGAACCTTAGACGGGACGGCTCGATCGGTTCGATATCAATTGCCCTCGGGTTCCGGATCGGTTCGAGTGCGAGTTCTGTTACGGGACGATCTGGGGGAGAGGGAAGTTTTTTCTTCGGTTCAGGGGTCTGGCACCCTCGTGGACGTTCCCGTATCTCCCCAGGGGGCCGCCCGGGCCCACATTTTCATCAACGGTGTTTTGGTGGAGGAGCGCGAAATCCAATGACCCCCCACCCTCTGGTGATCGCGCCATCCATCCTGTCCGCTGATTTCGCGCGGTTGGGCGAGGAAATTCGTCGAGTGGAAAAGGCGGGGGCGGATTGGGTTCATGTGGACGTGATGGATGGGCATTTTGTTCCGAACCTGACCATCGGTCCGGTGGTGGTTCACTGGTTAAAGAAATGCACCGCTCTTCCCCTGGACGTCCATCTCATGATTGAACATCCGGAAAAATACATCCCGGAGTTTGCCAAGGCCGGTGCTTGGAACATCACGATCCATTGGGAAGCCTGTCGGCGTCCGTTGGACGTGCTGCGTCTCATCAAGGACCACGGGTGTCGGGCGGGGATCTCGGTGCGCCCTCGAACGCCCATCCAAAAGATTGCTCCTTTATTGAACGAATTGGATTTGGTCTTGGTTATGACCGTCGAACCGGGCTTCGGCGGTCAATCGTTTATGCCGGATATGATGCCCAAAGTCCGGTGGCTCCAGGATAAATTTGCGGGGGTGAAGAGGTCAAAGCGGCCTTGGATCGAGGTTGATGGGGGGATCAATAACGACACCGCTCCCATCGTCGTCCAGTCGGGAGCCGATGCTCTCGTGGCCGGAAACGCGATTTTTGCCGCTCCCAACCCCGCGACCGCCTTAAAAACTCTCCGCCACCGCGCCCAAACCCCGATCCTCTAGCCCGAAATCCCCAGTTGAATCACGGGATTCGACAAAAAAATCGGGCCTTTTTCCTTCCCAAAAAAGTTTGTCCGTAGTCCCCGCGACCGCGCTAGCGCCATCCCACTTTTTGGGCCATCCGGTTTCTCAAGGTACGCGCCAGTTCAAAATGGGGATCCACATCCAACGCCATTTGGGATGCGTCATAGGAGGCGCGAAAGTGCCCTTGGGTGGCGTGGATCACGGCCCGGTTGTAATGGCCAATGGAATAGAGGTAGAAAATTTCTTCCACAAAATAATTCTCCCGTAAAGCAGCGGGAACGGGCGGTACTCCCGCCCAGGAATCCAACCCCTCGGGTTCCATCTCGAGATTCACGTCTTGCGCGATCTCAAACGCCAAACCGCTGGGACGTAAAACGAAGGGATTTCCCAGAACGCCCAACTCCTGAAATTCCGTCCCCGGCACCCCAATAAGGAAGAGGGGAAACTTCCCGTAATTATTTGTGATCACTTTTTTTAGAGTGGGGGTTCCCTGGGGACCGAAACCGAGTTCCGGATAGTGAACCCGGATGTGGTCCGCGTAGGCGGCACTGATGTTGGCGTTTAAAATCTTGATGTCGGTCCGGACCCGGGAAAGTCGTTGGAGATACCAAAGAGTAAAAAGTGAATTGTCCCCGTTAACGAAAAGGACCGCGTTGGGAGGGAGAGTGAAGAGCAGGTCTCGCCCGTATCTCTCACAGAGGTCAAAGGTGGCAAAGTTGAGCCGGCGGAAGTTTCGGGCCAGAAGGAAGGTGGGAAGAACCAACAACAACACAAAAACCAGGGCGGCCGCGGTTTTGGGGTGCCTTTTTCCCCCGGCACTTTTTCGAACGTGTTCAGAAAGTTGTGCCATCCCAACCCCAATTCCCACCGCGAATAATAAAAATGAAGCCACAAAAAACCGTTCCAAAATGGTTTTCAGCACAACGGAAGTGGCGGGCATTCCGGCCCAGGCGAGAAAAAAGGGCCCAGCTAAAAATCCCGACAAGCCGATCATAAGGAAGATCCGGGGAGACTTCCAAAGAAGGACGCCAAACCCCCAAAGGCCCAAGACAATTCCCGCCCAAGAAAAACTTTTTAAGAGGGATTGGCCATAGAACGCCAACACGGAGGCCATCGCCGGTTCGTTGAAGGGAGTGTATTCCGGTGTGAGGGACGTGACGCCATAGGCGCGACGTGTGAAATGGTCAATGAAGCGGGAAAAAGTTGTTACGGTTCCCGCGTTCATGTACGGCATGGCGTGCGCTCGGAGGGGAACGTAAAGGTAGGGGGTGAGACCGATAAAAAGGCATCCCACGGCCGCGAGCCATGCTTTGGGCCCCAGAGGTGTTTTGTTTTTTTTGGCCCACGCGATCACCCCGATCAGCACTCCCGGAACCATGAAAACAATGGAGTGGTGGTGAGAAAAAGCGAGGCCCAAAAAGAAGGCGAGTCCGTACAACTTTTTAGGGTTTGTCCTAATGGCCTCTTCAGGGGTTTGAAAGGACGGGGAGAGGTTGAGAACGCTTAACACGATGAGTCCATAGAAAAAGGCGTTCAAGGCGGTGATCTCTGGAACGTGAGCGTATAACCAAAAGTGATAGGAACACGCCAAGGTTAAGGCTCCCGCGAAAGCGGCAAGAAGTTGCCCTGTAAGAAGGGTCAGAATGAAGAACAGGGCAACGATGGCAAGGGATCCACTTAACGCGTTAAAGAGATGCACCCCCCACGCCGGAGCGTGTGGAGTGAAGAGAGAAAAAACACCCCCACCCAGGGTGAAGAGGGGATAGCCTGGGGCGTGGGCGACACCAAAACTGGCGGCCGCGGCGGTCATTTCGGCCGAATCACCACAGGAAATCAATGTGAGCGAACTGGTTTTGACATACAGAAAAAAGACGAGGACCCCCACAAGAGTCGCGATCCATCGGATGGGTTTTAAGGGGCCTTGCGTCACCGGAGAGTGTTGATGAATAGGGGGTTTTCTCTGTTTCAAAAGAGGGCGGTCTCCCAGGAAACTTTTTAACGCGAATCTTGTTAAAAAGATTACCATACTTGAAAGAGGATTTTATAGTTCTACCAAATCGAACGAGTGCAGGGAAAGGAGCTTCCTATGAAAATTCAGATGAGGCGGGGTCCCCACCGATTAAAAGTTTTGGTTGTCATTTTAACCCTTGGAACGGCATCGGCTGTTTTAGCGGAAAAAGGGGTGGCGATCCTGAAGGGAACCGCCGCCGAATCTTCCATTGCGGGGACCGTCTCGTTTCAAGACACGCAAAAAGGGTTGGAAGTGACCGCCACGTTAGCGGGACTGGCCCCCGGGTTGCACGCCTTCCATATCCATCAGTTCGGGCTTTGCGCCGATATCGGGAAAGCCGCTGGGGGCCATTACAATCCCAAAAGTTCTCCCCATGGGTATCTCCCGAAAGACGGGCCCCATCGGGCCCACGCGGGAGACATGGGGAACCTAACGGTGGGTGCAGACGGTACCGCTCGATTGAAAACGGTTCTCCCGAAAATTACTCTGTCGCAAGGCAAGTCCACGGTGGCCGGGAGGGCTGTGATCGTTCATGAGAAGGTGGACGACTTTAGCCAACCCGTTGGGAACGCGGGGGGACGTGTGGCCTGTGGCGTGATTACGATCACAGGGGAATAAGCGTGCCCCACGTTTCCTTGATCCGATGGGGTGGGGTGTTGGGGGCCACGTTGTTCCTCGCGTCAATGGTCCCTGCGGCTCCCTTTGACAAAACCTTCTGGGACCATTGGGGCGATGGAAAGGCGGAAGTGTCAGGGTATGAGCTCACGTTCCCCCGTTACGGGGAACTCCGTCAAGGAACGGCCGTCTTAATTTTCGTGACGGAACCTTTTTCGGATTCGAAGCGGGTGAAGGCGGACCCGGGAAAGAATCCGAAATCTGACGAGTTTCAAGTGATGAAGCTTAACGTTGTGCGCGATTTCCCCACAGGGGTTTACGATTACAACTTGATGACCAGCGTTTTTCTGGGGCTGGAACCCTTTGGGGGAAAAGGATTACGCGGTCAACAGGCCGCGGGGACACCGGCCAAAATTTCTTTTTCGGCTCAGGAATGGTGCGGGCAGGTCTATGAGCAAGCCCTGTTCCGAAAAGATTCCGTGAACACGCTGTGGCACAGTTACTTTGATGGGGAAGCGGACGGGAATTCCCAGCTCCCTTTTCCGGAAAAGGGAGCCAGTGAGGACGCTCTTTTTCTCTGGGCCCGTGGCTGGGCCAACCCTCGCTTGAATCCTGGCGAAACCCGTGACGTTCCGCTTCTTCTCTCCTTGGTCACGTCCCGGTTGAACCACACCCCCCTGGTGTGGAAAAACACCAAGCTCTCCCGCGGTTTAACGAGCGAATCGATCAAAGTTCCCGCCGGCACTTTTGCCGCCGAAGTCTGGACAGCCGAAACGGAAGGAGGTCCGGCCTGGACCTTTCACGTGGAGGCTGTTGCTCCACACCGGATCCTGAAATGGACCACAAGCGAAGGCGAACAGGGCCTCTTAAAAAAGTCCGAACGTCTCCCCTACTGGAAAAGGAACGGTTCCCAATGGAACTCACGGATAGAAGAGTGACTGAATTGACGTGCCCAGACCAAACTCTTAAAATGGGCCATGCCCCACAGCGATCGACTGAATAGATCACGTGAGTTTTCCACCGGTAGTTTGGGGGGCTTCCCTGTCCGATTTCTGATGGATGGGGTCCTCCGGAAGTTTTTGTTTCCCTAAATCATGATGACCCTCCCCTCAACCATCGATTTCCTCTGGATGAGATTTGTTTTGTCAGCGCTCTTTGTTGTGGCGGCGGGCATTAGTATTGGCCGCGTGAGTGGGGAATTGGGGGAGCGGCTGGGGTTGGGGCGTGCCTGGTCGGGAGCCGTATTCTTGTCGCTGGCCACCACGT
This sequence comes from Elusimicrobiota bacterium, assembly GCA_016788905.1. Lineage (NCBI taxonomy): Bacteria > Pseudomonadati > Elusimicrobiota > Elusimicrobiota bacterium. The sequence continues at coordinate 143,883 of JAEURZ010000001.1, read as the reverse complement.
TGCCCGAACTGGTTTCTTCCGTGACGGTTGTTCTCCGGGGGGCCCCGGGGATGGCCGTAGGGGGAATTCTCGGGAGCATCGTTTTTAACCTGTTTATCCTTGCGTTGGTCGATTTGGTGGGGGTGGATTCTATTTATCGCCGAGTTTCCTCGAATCACGTGGCCACAGGTCTGTTAGGATGCGCTCTTCTGGGCACTCTGGTCACAGGGCTCTCTATCGGGGCGGGTGGGGGTGGAATGAGTTTCGGTTTGGGGCATGTGGGATTGACGCCCCTCACGATTCTGGCTTTGTTCGCCTTGGGCCAATTTGTTCTCTTGAGACTGGCGCGAGGCGGATCGGGAGAGGAACGAAGGGTCAATGTATCCACCGTGTTCAACCGGATGTCGTTAACGGGACTCTTTTTTGTCTACGCGGGAATAGCGGGAGTGATCCTCGTGTCCGCCTACAATCTCGGTGTTGCGGCACAAGGATTGGCCTCCCATTACAGTCTTGGTGCGACGTTTGCGGGAGCCATCCTCTTGGGCGTTGTGACGAGTTTACCTGAAATTTCCAACGCTACGGCGTGCGCCAAAAAGCGTGAATTTGACCTTGCCGTTGGAAACATCTTGGGCGCTAACGCCATTGTGTTGACCGTCTTAGCCATCGCTGATTTATTTTATTTCCCCGGAAGAATCCTCTCTCTCTTGTCCCCAGGAGAAGCCCTTTCGTCCATTGCCATGGCGGGGATTGCCATCGTGATGCAAGCCATCGTTTTGGGGGCGCTCGCGTCCCGAAGCGGGGATCGCGTCTGGCGGGTGGGGATTGCTTCCCTTCTCCTCACAAGTCTCTACGGGGCTAGTCTCCTCATTTCCTATCGATTTTCGACGGGTCCCTCCTGACGGGGAAGCCTACACGAAGGTCATTTTTTCAAGACATTCTTTTCTTGTTCGGAGGATACGATGACAATGGATTTAGTTAAAAAGTGGGTCTTTGATCCCTCTCTGGGGAAGGTGATTGCTGTGGGGATCGGATTGATTATGACCTCTCTGCTTATTCGAGGGTTACAGAATTGGGTGGGGGGGCGAGTTAAAAGCACGGAACTTCGTTACCGCGCCAAGAAAATCATAGGTTTTACAGGATATCTGATTGCTTTTTTTATCGTGGGGGCAATCTTCAGTGATCGGTTGTCCCGATTTACAGTGGCGTTTGGGGTGGCCGGGGCTGGGATTGCTTTTGCCTTGCAGGAAGTCATTGCCAGTGTGGCGGGATGGATCGCGGTTTCGTTTGGAAACTTTTACAGTCCAGGGGACCGCATTCAGTTGGGAGGGACGAAAGGGGACGTGATCGATATCGGGGTCTTGCGTACCACCCTGATGGAAGTAGGTCAATGGGTGAACGCGGACCAATACAACGGCCGGATCGTGCGGGTGGCGAACAGTTTTGTATTTAAAGAACCCGTCTACAACTATTCCGCGGATTTTCCGTTCCTTTGGGATGAAATTATTTTCCCCGTGCGCTATGGTTCGGATTGGGTTTTTGCCAAAGAAACCTTGACCCGCGTGGCGGACGAAGTGGTGGGGGATTACGCCGCTCGCACACGGGCCTCGTGGGAGGTCCTTTCTAGGAAATATTTGTTGGAAGACACGGACATTGCGCCCATCGTCACGTTGCGTGCCGATGAAAACTGGATAGAATTTACTCTGCGTTACATCGTGGATTACCGGAGACGCAGGACAACGAAGGATCGATTGTTTTGCCGTCTCTTAGAAGAGGTCGATAAAAACCCGACCCGTTTGCGGATTGCCACGGCGGGATTCGAAGTCTTGTCTGTCCCTGGGCTTGATGTGAACGTGAAACGCTAACCCCGTCTTCTTTTCAACCCCGTCCGGTTTAAACGGGGGTGGAATTCGGGTCCACTAAATCCTAAAGTAGAATCCCCATGATGGTTCACCAGCCCCTCCTCACTATTCTGTTCATGATTGTTGGCGGTGTGGCTTGCCTGCTGATTGCCCAGCGAACACGTATTCCCAGCATCCTTTTTTTATTGTGTGCGGGAATTGGGCTGGGACCTCACTTTGCGGGACTGGTCCAACCCGAAGTGTTTCGGTCCAATCTCTCGACCTATATTTCCCTCCTGGCCGCCTTGGTCCTCTTTGAGGGGGGGGCGTCCTTAAAAAAAGATCAATTCCGAGAGGTTTCTGGGATCGTTCGCAACCTTTTAAGCGTGGGGGTGTTGGTGACTTGGGCCGGGGTAACGTTGGCTGTTCATGGGTTGATCGGGGCTCCCTGGCGGGTGGCGGTCCTGTTCGGTGCCCTCATGATTGTCACCGGGCCCACCGTTGTGGGCCCTATTCTCCAGCGTGTTCGAGTCCGGGAACAACTTCATAACGTACTCAAATGGGAGGGGATTCTGGTTGACCCCCTGGGGGTTGTCATGGCCGTTGTGGTGTTTGAGCTCTTGCACTTAAACCATGTGGGGTGGGTGGGGGGCCTCGGCCTCTTTGCCGCTCGACTCGTTCTGGGGGCGATTCTGGGACTGGCGGCAGGCGCGGTCATCACGGGTTCGTTGCGCAAGAGTCGGTTGCTCCGTTTTGAAGGGGACGAGTTCGGCGGGTTGTTTATGCTGGCGGCGGTTTTGTTTTTCTTTGGAGTTTCCGATGTGATTTTATCTGAAACAGGGCTGGTGGTGGCCACCGTGGCGGGTATTTATGTGGGGAACAGTGCGTTCCCGGGGAAGGAAGAAATACTTCGGTTCGGAAGGCAGCTCACCCTCTTTTCCCTTTCGGTTCTCTTCATCCTTCTCTCCAGCGGAATTCCCGTGGGGGACTTGGTTTTGTGGGCGAAGCCATCCGGGGTTCTCTTGGTTGTCATGATTTTTTTGATTCGCCCTCTTTCTGTTCTCGCCAGTTCCTGGGGGGGAGGCCGGATGCCCTGGCGGGAAACGGTTTTTATTTCGTTATTGGCGCCTCGAGGAATTGTTTCGGCGGCGTTGGCTTCTTTGTTTGCGGTGGCCCTGGTGGATCATAATATTCCGGGGACAACTTTTTTTCTCCCGGCGGCTTTTTTCGTCATTGTGGGGACCATTGTCTTTTACGCGGTGGTTTCTCCCTGGGCCGCTCGTTTGTTGAACGTCCGTGAGGAGCCCGGCAAGAATCTTGTCATTGTTGGCGCGAACCCTTTGGGAAGGCTCTTGGCCGCCGAACTTCTGAAGGACGGGGTGGTCTCTGTTTTCGTGGATACAAATCCCCAATTTTGTCGGAAGGCCCGTAAAGAAGGGTTTTCCGCTTCGCTCGGAAGCGGTTTCGACGCGGGCCGACTGGAATCTTTGGATTTCAAAGGGATTGGGCGAATGGTTGCTTTAACGTCAAACCATGAGGTCAACGTGTTGTCGTGTCAGGCCTTTTCCCGATTTCTTGGCAAAGCCAACACGTATCGGTTGTGGGGAGGCGGGGACACCTGGGAAAGTGTCCATTCCACGGCGTACGATGCGACGTGGGGGAGACCCTTGCTGTCTCCTCCCGCAGATGATCAGCCTTCCATTTGGGAGGAGTTAGAGGAAAAAAGGCTATCTTTGGAACGATTGTCGGTGGACACGCCCCTCACCCTATCTCCAGAGAGCCTGGCCGAGAAAAAAATCACATGGCCTTTTTACGCTTTGGTGGAGGGACAGGTGGTGTTTCCCCAGCCCGATACGCCGATTCCCGCGGGGGGGGTGCTGGTTCATATGGTTTTCTCAGATTCAAAACTTGCGGGGTTTTTAAAACTCCTTAAAAAAGTTTAGGGATTTCAAGTGAACCGGTATACAGGACCGTCCTAAAGCGATAAAATTAGGCTTAGACTTCTCCCCGCTTCCCGACAAGAGTGCGGTCCGGCTGCGCGTCAGCTGAATACATAAAATGGGGACCCCTAAAATGCGAATCACTTTCCGTTTGATTGTCTCACTTGTGGTGGCTGTGGCCGGTGTGGCGGCTCTGTTTGCCCGTTTCCAAGTCATCGAAGAGAGAACCCGCCTGGAAACCGAAATGGACCGTCGCGCACTCCTTTTGTGCGAGAGTCTTCAGGACAACGTGGAATCCTTGTTGGCCCGGGGATCCTCCCCGGCCTTGGGCCGGTTGGTCGAGAAATTTTCCAATCGAGAACGGGTGAAGGGAACGGCGGTCTATGGTGCGGACGGGAGCGTCCTGGCTGTGTCAAAGGCCTTGTCTGAACCCTTGAAAGAGCGGCCCCACGGGGTCAAGGACCTCCCCACCAAACCTTCCGGTACGTTTGAGATGTTGGCGGGCGTGCGCATGCACGTCTTTGGTCACCCTCTGGGCGACCCGGAGAACAACAAGGGGGTTATCCTTCTGGTTCAGGAGGCGGCCCACATTCCCGCGCATTTGAACAACATCTGGAAACGGGCTTTTTTACGCGTCCTTATTCAAATGGCTTTGATCACGTTGATTACGCTCTTGGTGGTTCGCTGGAGTGTGCAAGGCCCCATCGCTCGAATGGCCGATTGGATGAAACGTCTTCGTGCGGGTGAAGATTTGTCCAACCTCTCGGTCCCCAAAGAAGACGCCCTGTCTCCCATTGCCCGTGAGGTGAGTACGTTTGCTCAACACCTCAATCGGGCCCGAACCGCCGCCGAAGAAGAGGCTCGCTTGCGCCATCAATCGGAGGCTCTTTGGACTCCTGAAAAACTAAAAGAGGTGATGAAAAACCGTCTGCAGGGAAAGCCCCTCATCGTGGTGTCGAACCGAGAGCCCTACATGCATTTGCATCGGGGCCGAAAAATAGAATGCATTATTCCTGCCGGTGGATTGGTGGCCGCTTTGGACCCCGTCCTTCGTGCCACGGACGGATTGTGGATTGCCCACGGATCGGGGGACGCCGACTGGGACGTGGTGGATGACAAGAACCGTATTCGCGTTCCACCCGAGGACCCCCACTACACTCTGAAACGAGTGGCCCTGACAGAAGAAGAAGAGAACGGCTACTATTTCGGTTTCTCAAACGAAGGGCTCTGGCCCCTGTGTCACATTGCCCACGCGCGACCGATTTTCCGCCCGTCCGATTGGGAGCAATACACCGCGGTGAACGCCAAATTTGCCGCCAATGTGTTGGAAGAAATCGAAGGCATGACGGAACCTCTGGTTCTTCTTCAAGATTACCATTTCGCTCTTTTGCCCCGTTTGATCAAGGACAAACGTCCCGACGCGCGGATCGGTCTTTTCTGGCATATCCCGTGGACGAACCCGGAAGCTTTTGGGATCTGTCCCTGGCAGAAAGAAATCCTTTATGGAATGTTGGGCGCCGATCTTATTGGTTTTCACACCCAGTTCCACGCCAATAATTTTCTGGACACCGTTGACCGTACGCTGGAATGTCGTATCGAATGGGAACGCTTTACCATCAACAAAGGTGGCCACTCGACCCTGGTGAAGCCTTTTCCCATTAGCGTCGATTTTCCATCGGAAACAAAGAAAGGGGCTCCGGTCCCTGGGAAAGAAGAGCTTCTTAAAGAGCTCGGTGTTAAGGCGGAGTTTCTGGCGGTCGGGGTGGACCGTGTGGATTACACGAAAGGGATCCTAGAACGATTTCGTGCGGTGGAACGGTTCTTGGAGAAATACCCGGATTACCAGGGGCGGTTTACGTTGGTTCAATTGGGGGCCCCCAGCCGAACGCACATTAAGCGTTACGCGGATTTCTTGGCGGAAGTGGACCAGGAAGCGGACCGTATTAATTTAAAGTTTAAGGCCAAGTCATGGAAAGCCATTGTCTTCTTAAAACGGCACCACAACCCGGCTGAAATCCGTCCCTTTTACAAGCGGGCCGATGTGTGTCTGGTGACCAGTTTGCACGATGGGATGAACCTGGTGGCCAAGGAGTTTGTGGTGGCTCGGGACGACAGTGATGGTGTTCTGATTTTGTCACGGTTCGCGGGGGCTTCCCGGGAACTTCGCGACGCTTTGTTAATCAATCCCTACGATGTGGAACAAACAGCGGACGCCATTTACACGGGGCTCAATCTCGACCCGGCCGATCGGCGAGAACGCATGCGCCGAATGCGGGAAAACGTTCGTGAAAACAATATTTATCGTTGGGCCGGTAACCTGGTTTTGGAATTGGCCCAAGTGTCGACGTCCCAAGAAGGACCGCGCGGTTAACGTGAAGATGTTTACGTTGTTACGGGTGTTTGAGCGACGTAAAGTTCAAGTGGTGACGCTCGCCCTTTACTTAACCGCGGCCCTGGCGACGGGCGCTGGGTGCTATCTGTTCATGCGGGGTTTTGAGTTCATGAATACCCATCGCCTGGACTACCGAAGCGTCGGCCTTTGGTGTTGGATTACCACCCCGGTTCTATTTATCGGGGCCGTCTGTTTGATCCGGTTTATTTCTCCCTTCTCCGCTGGAACCGGAATTCCCCAGGCGATTTTCGCGGCGCAACATTTCACCAAAAATTTGGAAAGAAAGATTTTCCCCTTGGTGTCTCCCCTGGCCTTGATCATTAAAATTCTAGCGGTGTACATTGTGGTTTTGGCTGGGGCGTCGGTGGGGCGAGAGGGGCCCACTGTGCAAGTGGCTACATGTTTCTTTGTGGGCCTCCTGCTTCTGGGGCGTCGGTTCACCGGAATTCCCTTTGACATGCGCTCGGCGGTGGTGGCGGGTGGGGCCGCAGGGTTGGCGGCGGCTTTTAACGCCCCATTGGCGGGAGTGACTTTTGCGGTGGAAGAATTAACAGTGGATTATTTTTCAAGTATCAAGGATTACGTTTTGCTCGGGATCATCTGTGCCGCCATTGCCGCTAAATCGCTTACGGGAGAATACATCTATTTTGGAAAAGCCGCGGTCTTGGCTCCAGTGAAAGCTCCTATGGCGCTTTTGGTGGGGGTGGTGTGCGGGGGGGCTGGCGCACTTTTTTCCACGTTGCTGTTGCGTGGGACGAAATTGATTCGGGGGATTCAATGGCGGTGGGGTTGGATGGCCATCCCCGTTCTGCTCTCCTTTGGGGTTCTTTTAATGGCGACGATTGGGGGCCCCGATGTCTTGGGCCCTGGAAACGGGGCGGCTCAAAGTCTTATTCAAGGTCAATTTGGATCCTGGACCTATGTTTTTTTCCCTGCCAAGATGCTCGCGACTCTCTTGAGTTATTTGGCGGGAGCCGCGGGGGGGATTTTCGCGCCTTCCCTTTCTATGGGTTCGGCTTTCGGGGCGATCTTGGGTCATTGGTTCAACAGTCCGCCCGCGGGATGCGCGGTGGTGGGAATGGCGGCCTTCCTCTCCGGTGCCATTCAAGCCCCCATCACCGCTTTTGTCATTATTTTTGAAATGACGGGTTCCCATGACTCTCTGATTCCGATCATGTTGGCTTCTTTGGCCGCTTTCATGACGGCCCGTTTGTCTGGGGCGCAACATCTCTATAAGACGTTGGCGGCGCAATACGACGAGATCCTTCAAGAGAAACCGATGGAAAAGACGGATCCGTCATGAAGAAAAAAACTGACGCCCCTGTGAAAAAAAAGCTCTCTTGGCCTGTTTTGACCCGTTGTTTGGCGAGGGAGAAGAACGTATTGCTGGTGCTTGATTTCGATGGTACACTGGCTCCCCTTGTGCGGGTTCCTGATACGGCGCAGATGAGACCACGGATGTACAAACTCTTGGTAAAGTTGAAACGTCATTCCCCTCTGCATGTGGCCGTTATCAGTGGGCGATCTTTGGACGACATTCGCAAGCGTGTGGGAGTGCCCCGTCTGACCTATGGGGGAAGCCATGGGATGGAAATTCGAGGACCCGGGTTCGTTTTTAACCATCGGGAAGCGCTCCTCCTTCGACCTGTTGTGATCAAGTTGGTGAAAGATTGCCGTCGCGCTTTTTCCAGCGTGAAAGGCGTCCGCATTGAGCCAAAACGGTTGGGGGTGGCGGTTCATTACCGTGAGGTGGACGCGGCGTTGGTCCCTCGGTTGTTGCGGTTATTGGGGCAATTTCAAAAACGATCTCAGTCTCTCCCTGTCCGTTGGCGACAGGGCCATAAAGTATGGGAAGCCGTTCCCCGTGTGGGTTGGGACAAAGGGGAGGCCCTGCTTCTGTTAAGCCGCCATTTGAATCATCCGTATCCCATCGTCATTGGGGACGATCTTACCGATGAAGATATGTTTCGCGTCGTGGGATCGAAAGGAATTTCAATTCGAGTCGCTCCCCTGGGTCGGACTCAGGCCCAGTACATTCTTAAGAATCAAGAAGAAGTCTTCTCCGTTTTAGAGAGAGTGGATCAGTTTTTTCTAGAAAAACGGTGAACTTTAGATGAAAGGAGAAACGATGATCTCTGGTCTTGAAGCCCTTGAGCGGTTGCGTTCGGGGAACAAACGGTTCATGTCCAATGCCCAAGAAGGGGGAGCGTATCTCACCCCGGAACGGCGCGCGGCACTGACCTCAGGGCAGGAACCCTTTGCCATTATTTTGGGGTGTTCGGATTCTCGGGTTCCGGCCGAGCTGGTGTTCGATCAGGGACTGGGCGATCTCTTCGTGATCCGAGTGGCCGGAAACATCGTGGCCCCTTCCCAGGTGGGGAGCGTCGAATTTGCGGCGGCTCGGTTTGGAACGCGGTTGGTCGTGGTTCTGGGGCATTCTCAATGCGGAGCGGTCTTGGCCACCCTCGACGATTTCAAGGATCCCAACAATATCCATTCCCGCAACATGCGTTCCATCATCGATCGGGTTCGCCCATCGGTCGCTTCCCTGATCGGGCAGGGGCTTGCGGTGGAAAAGTTGGTGGGTGAATCGGTTCGGGCCAATGTCCGCGCGTCCGTGAATCAATTGCGTCACGGGTCCTCGATTCTGGAATCTCTGATCCTTAAAGAAGATTTACTCGTTGTGGGGGCTGAATATTCCCTAGAAACAGGCCTCGTCGATTTCTTCGATTTGCCGAACCCCTCATAACCACAGTTCAACCAAACCGAGAGCAATCAATAAATAGCCGGTGGCTCGGTCGGCCACAAGGGTCACGTGGGCTTCATTGAATTTCTTTTTCCTTTTCCAATGTTGAACACTTGATCCCAGGGCGCCCCAAAAAAGTATAACTCCAAATCCGGCTCCGGCTCCCGTGGCCAAGGCTTCCGTCATTGTGGGGGTTCTTGTTTTCATGGCCAAGAGCAAAGAACCATAAGCGGCCCAGAGGCCTGGGTTCGTTAAAACAAGACCAGCCGGCCATATGAACCTCCAGGTGGGACGCTCCCCATGTCCCAGTCGTTTTTCGTCTTTCTCAAAAAACAAGAATCCAATTCCTGTCACCACAAGAAGAACTCCCGCGACCCCATGCAGAAATCCTGAGGTGTCCCGAAGCGCTGGGGAGGCCACATGCAATCCCCACGCGGCCACCCCCGCAACCAGCCCCTCCGCAAAGGCCATCCCTGCGGTCGCCAGGAGGCCTCCGCGCTGACCATGGCGGATCCAAGACCGAAGCACCAAGATCCCCGCCGGACCGGCTGGTAAACTAAATAGGAGTCCCGCGCAACACCCTTTGACAAACGATTCAAACATCTTGTTAACACCTCTAACCTGAAGGACTCGTCTTGCGACTGTCTTCTGGGTTCAATTTCGGAGGCCCACCTCCTTCCGGTTTCTTCCTCTCTCAGAGAACACGCGTGATCCCCAGAACCCGGATTGTTTCTGGGGTTTCTGGGAGAGATCATCGCTATCGATGATCCCAACTTTACATTACGAATTTGTGAAGAGGAATTCGAATACTATTTTTGGCTCTGACAACTGTAACGGCGCGTCGATTCAAGTGCCAGCAGCTTTCTTCGGAACGAGAACAAGCGGGTTTTTCCTCCCCGTAGGAAACAGTGGAAAGGACCTTCTTTGGAATGCCCAGAGTCTCATAATATTTTTTTACGGCATTCGCTCTTCGTTCCCCTAACGCCATGTTGTATTCAAGTGTGGCCCGCTCATCACAATGCCCCTCAACAAGCACTTCAAGACCAGGCACTTCTTTAGAGAGGATCTTGAGAACCACCCCGTTCCGTTTCAAGGCCAATCGCGCGGATTCGGTGAGGTCTGCCCGGTCGGTGACGAAATAGGCAGGTTCGAGGTTGGGAACGGATGCCCATTCCGTTCCGACCGAAAGACTCGGAACTTCTTTTGCAGACGCTGTCTCCCTTGAATCATCTTGATTGGAGGAAAGCGTCTGATCCGTGTCCAGTTGAGGGGCTCGACGTGTTGAACACCCTACAGAAATAATCACACCAAAGAGAACGGTCAGGAATGTTTTCATGGGTTATGGACTCTCCTATTTTCGTTTTTGATTTTGGATTGGTTTTACAGGTGTCTTTTTAGGGGCCGTTGATTTCTTAGCCGCTGCGGCGGCTCGAATGGCGTTTTCTTTGGCTTCAACGGAAGCACTGAGAGCCTCGGAATTGGCCTGGGCCGCGATTTCTTTAGCGGTCCCGTATTCTTTTTTTGAAAACTTTTGATCCGCCGTGTTTATGTAACTCTTGGCTTGGCTCAGAGATTTGACGGCAAAACGTTCCGCCCCGGCTTTTTCTGCAGCGGCAATATTTAACCGTGCCTCATCCATGGCCAGGACAGCCGCTTGTTTTCCCCCTTCACAACCCACCAGGGCAAACCCGGTCATAGCGAGAATTCCCATCCATTGGTATTTCATGTTTTTCTCCTTTCTGTTTTAATGATTTGCGCTTCTGGAAAATAGTGTGTCAAAATTTCAGTGAAGGATTGTCCGGCGAGGGCCCGACCGGCTCCGCCGGATTGACAGAACCCCACGCCGTGCCCCCACCCTTGCCCGTGAATAAGGAATGAAAACACGCGATCGCTTTTGAATAGGGGTTCAAGGGTGAATAATGTACTTCGCAGAGAAGCCATCCCCAATAGTCTCCGAATATCCGATTCTTTCTTTAAAACCAATAGGTTTTTGGTCCCCTCGATCGTCAACTCGGTGACTCGACCGCTGGGACCGCGGGCGGTCACCTTCACGGTTTTAAGGTCCCCAATGTCTTTCAATCTCTGGGCTCTTTCGGCCACGTCCTCAGCGAGAGAAAACCTGACCCACTCGGATTTTACGCCTTCCGTATAGATCGAAGGACCGCAATAAAAATTATTTTGGTTCGCAGCGGTGTCGTCCTTTTCTCTGCGGTCGGGGGTTCCGGTCCAGTAAGGAACGGAGCCCCACCCGATTTCCGATCCCGTTTGACTGTGTCCTCCGCAGTTGCTGGAATACACCCCGTGCACGGGGTGGCCCTTATAAATCAAAGAGTCCCCTTGCGTGGCATCCACCGCGGCGGTGGTCCGGGCTTGTTCAAGGGGCACTCCCCCATACACTTGGCAATGTTGTTCGTCACAGATATCGTACCCGTGGGATCGGTGCGGTTTCCGGACATCCCTTTGAAAAAAGGCATACGAACGGGCGAGAACCGCTTGGGCTTTTAACGCCTCCAAAGGGAATCGAGCCGGCATTTCAGCCGGCACCACGCCGTAGAGATACGATTCCATGGGGAGACAATTGATCACATGGAACCCCGCGGCCCCAGGTCGGATTTCCACTGTGCCGCGAACCTCTCGATCGGCAAATCCGGACCAGGAAAAACCGACCGCGATGGAAAGGTCCCTAAGAATAATGGTCTGATCCCGTTGGTCCGGCTGGAATGAGACAAACCCCTTCTTGAGCGTTTTTTGTTGATCGGGTCCCTCCAGGAGGACCCCGTTCTCGGAGAAAATCACACGCCACGGTTCTTGGGCTCCGCCCTTGGCGAGGACATTTCCTTCTTCATCCACCCAACGAAAAGATCCCGCGCACTGGAGAGTGACACTGGCAAGAATGACGCTTTGTCCCCGTCCGTCGGTCCCCAACCCGACGCGGAGAATCGGTCCGGAGTTGGCGGGAGGGGGTGCGATGACCGCGCGGTGATCCAACACTTTGCGACGTGGGACCATTTCGGAGGGGGGTTTCGTTAACCGCGCCGTCAGCTTCTCCTTGGCGGTTCCAGCGAAGGCGTTGCGTGGATCAACCGAAAGAATACGGTCATAATCCCGCCAAGCGTCGTCTATGGCCCCCGTGTTCTCGCGAAGCCGTGCCCGGTAGGGGCGGACTTCGGCAAAAAGCGGGTCGGCTTCCAGAACCCGGCCATACGCCGTCATCGCTTCTGTGGATCGTCCTATTGATTCGAGGGCGCGTCCCTCAACGAAATGGGACATGGCTTTCCAGGGGCCTGTGGCTCCTCGAACGGCCCAACGGAGAGCATCTTCCCCGTTTCCCAGTTCCCATAAAGTAAGAGAGTACCCCACCGCGTCCCGGGGAGAAAACAGGGGGTCTCGGGAAAGCAATTTAAAAAGACGTTCGGCATTTTCGAGGTCGTAGTTTTGGAAATAAGACCAGGCTAACTTTGATTCAATCCCTTCTCCCTTCTTGCCGTTTTTTAAACAATCCTGCAAAGCCTCAACCCGGCTTTTAAGTTCGGAGGGGGTGGTGGGGGAGGGGATCGCATCCACACATGTTTTCCCTGAAGAGGGAAGGATGAATCCGGCCAGGCTTAATATCAGTCCAAACTTCATATCTTTTACTCATGGCAACTCTCTGGCCAAGAATAAAATACGAATTAAAGAAGAATAATGAGGAATTTCGTGGAAAATGGGGGTACTCTTACCGCGATGTGGGGTAAAAATACCCCAACAAACCGATCAGACCCTCGAGCGTATGGCCGAAAAGGGGATGCTGGATGAGATTTTCGTTTTAAACGGATCGGGGGATGTTATGTCTCTTTAGTAAGTCTTGAAAATTTTTACGATCCATGCCGGCTATTTCGGCGGCCTGGGAAATGTTTCCCGAGGTCTCACGAAGGAGGGTGGAGATAAATTCCTGTTCAAATCGGTCAAGAATCTGCCGTTTGGCTTCCCGGTAAATCTTCGATGGGGGAAAGGGGGGAGGCGAGCGGGTGACGTTTTCCTGCTTTTCAAAACTGAGGTGTTCGCCTTGGGCCATGGCGACGGCTCTCTCCACAGTATTTTCCAATTCTCGAACATTTCCAGGCCATGGGGATGACACCAGGCCGTCCATCGCCTCCGGAGTGAACTGGTGTTTGGACGTGCCGGTCCGAAGGGCGATCCGTTCCAAGAAAAAATTAACGAGGATCGGGATATCTTCACGCCGTTCTCGAAGAGGGGGGAGCGTGATGGGGACAACGGCCAGTCGGTAAAAAAGATCTTCCCGAAAGCGCCCTTCCGCCATTTCCGTACGGAGATCTTTGTTGGTCGCCGCGATCACCCTCACATCGACGCGATGGGGCTTCGCTCCCCCTAAGGGGCGGACTTCTCTCTCTTGGAGAAACCGAAGAAGCTTGACTTGCATGGGGGGGGGCATTTCACCCACTTCGTCTAAAAACACCGTTCCCCCTTCCGCCTGATCAAGCAGGCCCGCCCGGTCTTTTGTGGCGTCTGTAAAAGCGCCCTTCACGTGGCCAAACAGTTCAGATTCAAGAAGCGTTTCAGGAAGAGCTCCGCAGTGGATGGCTTGGAACGGATGCTCAGCGCGGGCGCTGTTGCGGTGAAGGGCCCGGGCGGCCAATTCTTTTCCCGTTCCGCTTTCGCCAAACAGGAGAACGGTGGTGTCCGATTTCGCTAATTGGCAAATGATTTCATGAACACGTTTCATGGTCCCGCTCGCTCCCACCCAAAGATCTAAACCCTCTCGCCCCGCCAGGGCATGACGCAAACGATGGTTTTCTTCACGTAACCGTTGCTTTTCCAGAACACTTCCCAACACAGATCGAATTTCCTCATTTTTAAAAGGTTTGGTCACATAATCCGCGGCCCCTTTTTTCATGGCGCTCACCGCCATGTCCAATGTTCCAAAAGCGGTCATGAGAATGACTGGGGTTTCGGGGGAACGGTTTTTGATCGCTTCCAAAACGCCGACCCCATCCACTTTAGGCATTCGAACATCGGTCAGCACAACATCGACGGGGTTGCGATTGAAATCCGCCAAGGCTTTGATCGGTTCTTGGTAAACGCGAACACGGTACCCCGCGTCTTCTAGAACGGTGGAAAGCAGGCGTCCCATGCCGGGTTCATCATCAACGACCATGACGCTTTCATGGGGTGGGGACAGGGGAATCCTCCTTGAGTGGAAGAGGGAGTCGAATCGTGAAACAGGCACCACCGGAGAGGGGGTTTTCAGCCCGCAGGCTTCCTCCGTGACGTTCAACGAACGCGTAGCTGAGCGCGAGTCCCAATCCGGTTCCATTTTCCTTTGTGGTGAAAAAGGGGGTAAATATTTTATGTAAGGATTCCGGAGGGATCCCTGGCCCCGTGTCCCTGATCTCCACGATGGCTTCTGCCTCGTTGCTGTCGAATGTGATCGTCACCTGGCCTCCCCGTGGCATGGCCTGGCAGGCATTAAACAAAATGTTAAGGAGAACTTGTTTCATTTGATCACGGTCGAGGTTGAGGGGAGGCAGCTGGGTCTTCACCTGTATGGCGAATCCCACTCCGATCGGGTTCGCTTGGGGCAAAACAAGGGCAATGGTTTCGTCCACCAAAGATTCCACGTCCACCAGAGACGTGTGGGGTGGAGCTTGCCGGGCAAAGCCTAAAAGATTGGCCACCAAACTCTGACACCGCTCTGTTTCTCGAAGTATGTCTTCCAGATGCGCCCGGTTCTTTCCGGTGAGGGGTGCGTTGTCTTTCAGGTGTTCGGCAAATCCAGAGATCACGGTGAGCGGATTGTTGATTTCGTGGGCCACCCCGGCGGCCAGTTGTCCCACGGCGGCTAGCTTTTCATTATGGGCCAAACGTTTCTCTGCGGTGGCGGCTTCCTCGATCATGCGCCGGAGGCGTGCGGTCATTTCATTGAACGCTTTTCCTAAAGCGCCCAATTCGTCCTGGGTGGTGACAGGGACGGTGGTCCCCAAATTTCCGGACGTTACGCGACGGACACCTTCCGCCAAGTCGGCAAGGGGGCGAGTGAGGAGCCAAGCCAACAACACGCCCGCCACCACGGAAAGACACAGGATGAGAATGAAGATGAGGCCCAATACTGAAAACATTTTTTTGACGTACACGTAGGATTCGGAGGCCGGTTGGCGAACCACAACACCCCATCCCGTTCCGGCCACTGGAGCGTGGGCGGCCACGACGCGGATGCCTTCCGCGTTAATGAAGTCCGTCACCCCCGGTCCTCTTTTTTTGGCCAACTCTTGAACAGGGGGGTTTTGTCGGATGTCTTCAAAAAGACGGTTCTGTTGAGGATGAGCGATAATCTGCCCCAAAGCATCCACGAGATAGGCGTATCCGGATTTCCCAATTCGAATTTCTTCTATGCCCCCCAGCGAATGGTTGTTAAGCAAAACTCCTGCGGTTAACACTCCTACCGGGTGCCCCTCCACACGAATGGGGGCGCTAATTCCCACCGCGGGTTCCCCCGTCTCAGAACGATAAACATCGGAAACAACAGTGCCCTCCGAGCCTAAGCACGGGCGAACAAAAAGGTCGAGGGCTGAGTTGGGAAAAAGCCGTTGGGTGTCTGGTTCCGCGGCGTCGGTGAGGAGAGCCCGGCCATTCAAGTCCCAGAGGATCAGCCCGTCCAGCAACTCGGTGACTTTAATCACAAGGGTCAAGGCCGCGAGGCGTCCTTCCGGATCATTGTTTTTGATTTCTGGGAGTTCGGCTGTGGTCTCCACCGTTTTCCGCGCTTTGGTTAAAACTTCTTCCACCTGAGCCGCGATATTTTTTGCGATCACCAGCTCGTCTTCTTGCTTTTGACGTTTAAGGGCACGGGAGGTCTGGTCGAAAGTTAAATAACCAGTGACCAAAAAAGCAGGAATCAGAACACCAACGAAAGCT
Source organism: Elusimicrobiota bacterium (assembly GCA_016788905.1). Classification (NCBI taxonomy): domain Bacteria; kingdom Pseudomonadati; phylum Elusimicrobiota; species Elusimicrobiota bacterium. Next base: position 128,076 of record JAEURZ010000001.1, on the reverse strand, counting down.
CCCACCATCTTAAACCGTAATCCCGAAAAAAGGCGCAACCGCGAGAGACCCATAGGAGAATTATATCATCCGTTTATAGAGAAGACGTTATGCCTTCAAAGGGGGGCCGTGAGGTCGTTCTGAAAAACAGGCCCCCAAAAATCCAATGGTAATCCACCCCGGAATCGTATGGGTGCAGATAAAGGATGATTTCCCCACCGACATTTCTTAGTGACGAGGCGGACTGGGTTTGGATTCGTTGGTGGGCAACAGGGAGCGAAGCACCCATAAAAGAATGATGGCCACGAATCCCAAGAGGAACCAAAACCCTATTTTATGCGCGCTGTTTCGTTTCTCCGTGCTCCACGGAAGGCCCCTTAAGCGTTCCTCTTCACCCAGGGAGGCCTCCTCGCGGTCGGCGGTCAATACGTTCTGGGATACCACGGAGAGGTCATAGCGGGGCCAGTTGGCTTGAGGGTTCCCATAGTAAAGCCAGAGGGGTGAGCCGGGGTCCGTTTTGAAGACGATCCCAAAAGTTTGGTAATGAATTTTAAATCCATTCAGGGTGAGGGGGGCATTGTCCCCGTTGTCCACTTCAATGACCAATCGGTCACCCATCGGGCCGCCCTGAATAAATAGGAAACGCCGCCCGGTCCCCTCGTTCGCTGTGCGACCCCATTCGGTCTGAGCCAGAATCGCCTTTTGTGATTGGCCACGAGGGTCGGCCTTGGTTTCATACACCGTTACCTTTCTCTGAAAAATCGTTTCCTTGACGAAACATTCGATCGCCCCGACCGGCATCCGGTTCTGGGGCAAAAGGAGTTCCCAGCGACTCTTTCCATTTTCCTCTTCGAGCGGTTTAACTGTCGGGACTGTGGAACGCCAAACGGGAGTGCGGTCCAAGAGAAAGGGAATCTGTTTTCCTTCCCGAATAAGACGGAGATCCCGCCCGCTCGGGTCCGCGACGGCTAATAGAGTTGGAGTCAACTCTACCCGATGGAACCCGGATTTGGAAACGGAGACGGGAGACCTCCGAGCCCAGGGGGAAACATCCAGGGAAGCTCCCCATTCCGGCAATTCAGGAAGAATGTCGATAGTTTGAAACGTGGGGTTGGGTTCCAAAGGACCAGATCCCGCGGATTGAAAGGGCCCTTTAATCAATTCAGGCTTAAGGCTGACTAAGTCATAAATCGGTGCGGCCGCCCGGGGGTTCCCAAGGGCGAGACGATATGTCCCAGGGGCTGACCCACGGAAAATGAGATAGGTCGGAAGGACCGTCGCGTGAACGGTGTCAATGGGGATGGGGGGATTCCCATTGTTTTGGATCACCAGGACCACTTCGCGGGCTCGAACGAGGTGGCCGACACGAAGATCGGTTTTTTTTGTGTTTTCAAACCCTTCTAAAGCCACGCGGTAGAAGGTTCCTGCCGCTAGAGGCCATTCTTTAATGGCTTGGCCCGGGAAGTCCCCGTCGGTTCGCACCCCCCGCACGCGCAGGGAAACGGATCGTTGAAAAAGAGGACTCTGGCTTTCCACAGAGAGGTCTTCAATGAATATGTTCCTCCCCGGAAGCTCGAGGCGCAGGCGGGTTTCGGTGGGCCCTTCTTCTCTCCCAAGGAAGCGGAGGGGGACCGTTTGGGCCCCTTCCGCGGGTCGGCCAAGGAGACGGACAGCGGCCCGAGTCCAGGGGACAGCCGGCGATTTTTTATCATCGATCTTGATGATGAACGACGTCGCTCTCACGGATGGAAATTCAATGGTCAGGTTCTCCACTCCAGGGGTTTCGCGAAAAAGAACCTGGTTCCGGGCCAAAGTTTTCCAGGCACCGGAAACCTGGGCTTCCACCTGAACCCCTTTCAGAAAGGGGCCGACCGGTCCCGCCAGAGAGACCGCGTTGACGACTGAGCCTGGAATCAAAGAAAAACGAAGAACGGTTTGTGTGTCCTCGATCTCCGATTTAAAATTATCCCCTTTCGACCATTTTTCTTCTTCTCGACGAGGTTCATCCAGAAGGTAGGGCACTTCTTGATGGTGGGGATCGAACAGCCGGAGGTCCTGGCGATCGGGAGCGGCATGATTTAAAGTTTCCGGTGGGACGGCCCATCGCACCATTCCGGGCTGAGCCACGGTGAGGGGTTGATGATGGGACCATTCGTCCGGATTCGAAAGGGCCCAAAGAGGGAGGGACGCGAGGGCGATCGAAATCAAGAGTGCGCCAAGGGGCCTGTTCATGGTTTCTTCTCCTCCCGGCCCCGAAGGAACCGTTGATAAAGGAAAGAGGAAAGAATGAGAACCACCGCCAGCCCAACAAAAGCTGCCGCGCGATACAGAAGGGTCAGTCGCCACACATCGTGGAGAAAGAGTTTCCCAATCGTGACAGCGAGCAAGGCAAAACTCGCGCGACGCGCGCCGAGGGAGTCTTTCCAAAGGCCGACCACTAAAAGGGCAAGGCCGAAGAGACCCCATCCCAAGGTATAGCTCATGTCTTGCGTGAGGGAGCCCCGCAGGTTAAAGGTGAGGGTGGTCCCGGTGCTAAACCAATCGGCGATTTGAATGTTCATGAGCAAGAATAGAAGGACAATCCCCATGGCGTTCAATCCTGACCGGAAGGAAATTTCGGGCCTTGTTTCGTCCGAAGACGCCCCCTTCTCCGCAGCCGAGGTTTGCCAAAAGCGGGCCGCGAGCAACAGGCACACCGTTGTAACGCCATACGCATACAGATACCAGTTGAAGAAAGGTGTTCCCGTACGAGGATGGTAGGCGAAAACGGTGGGGTTGGCGGCCAACCGCACAAAGGCGATGGTGAGCAATGTCCCTCCCCACACTTTCAGTCCGGGGTGAGGGACCCGACCGAAAAGCCACACCAGGGCCATCCCTTCCAGGGCCCATCCCAGAGTAATCCACTCCCGATCGAATTGGAGGGGAAAAATAAGGCTGATAAAGAAGAGGGTGACGCCCCCGAACGCGGCCAGAAGGGTTTGTTTTCGAGGAAGGCTCTCCGAGGGATGGCGAATGATTTCCCACAAAGAGAGGGAGTAAAGGACGGCCAATCCGGCTGGCAAGGCCCCTAGGGTGTTCGTTCCGAAAAGGGTGGAATAGGTTTTGTATAGAAAGAAGAAAAGGATGGGGCCTGCGGCGGCGGAGGTCATCCAGGATTCGAACAGGGCCCCAAACGATTTGGAAAGAAAAGGTAAAGCTAAAAAGACAGCCAACGTTCCTGTGTACCAAGGCAACACGACCCACGGATCGCTGAGAGAAAAGAGTTCTCTATGCCAGACGAATTGAAGCAGGGCCATACTGATCAGACCCATGGGGACCAGGATCCCTGTCCGTGCGCCGCGCCGAATCGCAAGGCTGAGGAGCAAAAGGATTAAGAGAGCGCCCACCCCGAAAACAGGAGCTGGATTGGTCAGTTTGAGATGGACAGCCGCTTGCCCCAGGAGCAAGAAAGGCAGAAGGCATCCCAAAGCGGGAAGGGTGTCCGCCAATTCTGGTGGGAGCGCCCAAGCTTTTTGTTCCTTTGGAGATCCTTCTTGGTTTGTTCTTTCGTTCCTTTTCAGGAACCACAGTCCGGCCCCAAAAAACAGAGCCGCTATTCCGCCGATCACCAGAAGGAGGCTTGGTAAGTCCCCCGAGGAAAGACGGCCCATCCAGAGAGACGCGGTGAGGAGGCTGAGGCCTAGGGCGCCCAGCAGGGCCCAGAAAAATCCTGTGGTCAGGGCGGCCAAAATGGTGACGCCGTTCAAGAGAAACGCCACAGGCCAAAGAAACACGGGAGAAGCTGTTTGCCGGGTCAACGTGAGGAGGACGGGAATCAGGAGGATCACCGGGTAGATCTGGCCCAGGGCCACAGCGGTGGACGATCCACCTCGACGATGGAGGATCACGGCGAACGCGCCGTGCCACCCGCCGAGAAGAAGGATGACCAGGAGAGCGTGCGGCAGGAGCGCGGGGGACAAGAACTGGTTCGTCCACATCATCAGACTGAAAAACGAGATCCCTCCCGCCAGGACATGGTAGCCTTGGAACTTTTCGTGGCGAAGGGCCAATCCCGCCAAAAGGATGTTGCTCAGGATCAAGACGGAAAATGGAACGGTGGGCTGGACGGCCACCGCCGTATTTTTGAGCGCGAAGAATCCCATCCCCACGACCGCGACCAGAGACAGAAGCCCCGCTGAATGAAGAGAATGGGAATCGTTGGGATCGGTTTTTTCCGACATCCGGCGTGCCACGGCAAAGAGGCCGGCGAACCAAAGAACAATACTGGCCGCGGTGGTCATTTTGGAAGCTTCAAAAAACTGCTGGGCCCACCCTGTTTGCATGAGGACGGTCCCCAGGGCTGCGGCGGAGATCAAATACATCCATCGTTTTCGGAGAGCCACCAACACCAACCCCACGTCGAGGAGGGTCACGTAACTGAACAGCCCCAGGGCTTGGTCCACCCCAGTTGAAAACAGGGGCGGGGTCAAGAATCCTCCGAGGAGCCCCAAGATCGCCACATACGGGGAGTCCATCCGGATGGCCAAAAGGAAGGCCACCGCTGTCACGAGCGTCATAAAAGCGAAGGCGGATTCAGCGTTGAGAAGGCCATAAAGAGCGTGGGCGGCAAACGTGTTGGCGTAAAGAATGGCGCATCCCGCAGCGCCCAAGGTTTGCCCCGTCACAGAATACCCGCGTTTGTGCGTATGGATCCCCGCCAGGAGGGCCCCCGTGCCAGCGACGAAGCCGGCCATGACCCGCATGAGCGGGCTCACCCAACTGTGGTCGATACTGTATTTGACGAAAAAGGCAGCGCCCATAAAAAGAGCAAACCCACCAATCCAGCTAAAAAGTTTAACTCCCGTAAATCGGTCCCAATCCAGGGTCGGTATTTCTCCGGAAGAGGGGGGGGCTTGAACCACGGTCGGGCGGGCAGGGGGGGTGTTGTTGGTTCGATGGCGACCTTTTTTTCCGGGTCCCGTGGTTTTTCCGGTGGAATGTTAAGGGATATTCCGGTGAAGGGATCGCTCGGAGGGAGTGGTTCTCGGGGGGGAGGTATTGGAATTTCCAAGGGTTTCGGTGGCGGTGGGAGGGGGTCTCGGTGCCGAAGTTTTTCGAATTCCCGTTCAAGAATGTTCAGCCTTTTTTGAACTGTCCCCACACGAATGAAGGCCAACAGAGCCAAGAGGGGTGTCAGTAAGATGACTCCCACAATTAAAAGCCAAAGTCCGCCCAATCCAATCATGGCTGTTCTCCTTTTGTTTCAGTTTTTTCGGGGATCGGGGTGTTCCCCGATGGGTTTACGTTGGGGTGCAGGAAGAACCCGGTTTTTAAAAATAAAATGATGTTCTTAACCGTTGATTTTCGGAAGAGAAGCAACGTATGCTGGGATTTAATTCGAATGAAATCCGTTGCTCCTGGCAGCTGGGTGCTGGTGAGGGGCACGGACCCGTCATTGTCTTTGGGTGAAATAGGGTCATCGCTTTTTCCCCATTTTTTGCTGCCGGCGATGATCCCGAATGGACATCGTGGCACACCAAGGGATTTCAAGAAGGAGCTATCCGTTCTGAGTTGAAGAATAGCTTTGTCGCCATAAATCCACCGGAATAGTCTGAATCGAAACAACGTATCGATCCATGGGGATCCGTGATTTGGTGGTGCAATCTGGACCAACCGACTCCCCGGAGAGGGGAGATGTTTTGATAAGTAGGTCCGAGCAATAATGGCTCCAAGGGAAAATCCGACAAAATGAATTGGCCCAGGAAAGTCTTGGTTTTGTATGAATGTTTTCAATTTCGCAGCGTATTCTTCAATATTTTTCTCCCGGCTTTTATATCCCCAGTTGTAGACCCTAAATCCTTCGTTTTCAAGGCTTTTTTTTATGAATGTCATAATAAAGGGCCGGTTGAGAATCCCGTGGATTAGAATCACGGATTCCAAGTTCTTCTTTAGTTTTTTAGGGCGCGCCATAGGGACTCCGTGACGGGTTCTGTCTCTTTGCGTAAATCATGGCCAATTGCTTGACGGTAACGAACCACACAAATCCGAATGATTCCCCCCAGGATCAAAGACCCCCCGATAAAGGGGTCCATGGGTCGAAAGGCTTTGGCGGTTTGGCCATCTTTAATGAGGTCCACCACCACGTGCCCTGGATGTTTAAACGTGGAGGGGAATTTATCCAATTCCCTGTGCTCTGAGAGGATAAGGTAGGTGAACAAATCCCTTTCTTCTTCATAGGTCTTAAAAGCGGTCGCTACAAAGGCGCCCAATTGGGCTCGGCCGGGCAATTCTCGGTTAATAAGCGCTGTCAACTCATGTGAGAACTCATTCACATGTGTGGCGAAAATATGGTAGGCCAGGTCCTCTTTACTTTTAAAGTGTCGGTAAAGAGCCCCTTCCGAAACACCGCTTTTGGACGCGATGTCTTTCGTCGTTGTTCCATCAATTCCCTTTTCGACAAACAAGCGAACAGCGGCCCGCATGACCTTGGGCAAAATGGTTTTAACTTTAGACTGTTCCACAATGAAGTGCATTTTTTCTCCTTGCTAGTGATTAATCACTCACATTGTATGTCGACTTCCATTTTTTGTCAAGGGGGGAACTTTTTTCAGTTTCGGGCGTCTAACCAGTCAGGAGGGCAAACCCATGGCCAAGAAATTTGTTAACCCCATCGGAAATTTTATACGCAAGGACTCCCCGCACGGGAAAAGAAAAACTCTCCCTACGTGGGAATTCTTTTACACGGGCACCCTGTGGCGGCTCACGCACGGGCAGAGAGGAAAGATGGTGAACCTTGTCCCGAATACAGTATCCTCCACTTCAGAACGCCATTGAATTGTTTTCGCTTTGGGGAGGGCTCTTGCAAGAACGAGGGAAAGAAGTGATCCCAGGACTGGCTGTTTTAATTACGAACATGATTTTATTTCTAGGAACCGTTCCTTATTTCCTGAACAAGTTCCATCATCATTGGATCATCCCAGTCTTCGCTGCCGGGTTGCTCTTTCAATCGATACTTTTTGTCCGATGGGACCCGTCATGGATCAAGCCGGCATTACGTGTGGTCATGAGTCTGGGGCTCTTGATGGGGGCACTTCTTCTTTGGAGGCAATTCTCAATGTTTCAATGTTTTCGACATTGCGAGGGGCGTCTTACTGTTGGACTTATTTTACTATCAGGGACGTATGGGGTTGCCTGGCGCTTTGGTCCATTTAATAAATCACGATTATTATCGAGAACCGCCCTGGTGTTTTTGGTCTGGGCCCTCATCGTTTTGGCAATTGGGGTTAAGCATGCCACATGGAATTTTAATTGAATAGTCCCTTCCCAAAAATTCCGTCCATAGTTCCCGCTGCGACCCGCACTTTTCTGTTCGTAAAAAACCTATTTTTTCGGCTCTTATTAGCGGCTCTGCCTCCCCATGTGCCGGGAGCTTTGCGACAGGATGATGATCCTTTAGGCCAAATCGGATTAAAAGGTAAGGTGTTATTGCACTGGTTCCCCTGATTCCCCCTACTTCAATCAGTTGCCCTCAATGTCAATCATGCTATTTGAGTAGATATCGCTCATGTTTCATGGTAAATCTGGCCCTTTCTTTAGGTTCCCCACCGGCTGGCAGGGGGAACTTACTGGTAAAAAGAACGTTGGATAAATTGGGAGGGGTCTATGAAAACCCAAACGGATTCTAACGTATCCATTCGCCGAGCCAAAGACCGGTTTCACACCCGGATGGATTGGCTGGATTCTTGGCACAGTTTTAGTTTTGGGTCCCATTACAGTCCCGACAACACCCATCACGGACTTCTCTTGGTATCCAACGATGACATCATTCTGCCAGGTACCGGGTTTATGACCCATCCGCACCAGGACATGGAAATTGTGACCTGGGTTTTGGAAGGGGAAATCGAACACCGGGACTCGGAAGGAAACCAGGGGGTGATCACCCCTGGTTTGGCCCAGCGGATAAGCGCAGGCACAGGAATTTGGCATTCGGAAATGAATCCCAGTTCCACTAAACCCGTGCGGCTTATTCAAATGTGGGTGCCACCGGATACGCGGAAAATTCAACCTTCCTACGAGCAACTGGACATTTCTCGGGACCTCGCTGGGGGAGGGCTGGTCCCGGTGGCGTCAGGAAATCCCAAAGGCGCCATCGCCATTCGCCAAAAAGGAGCGACTCTCTGGGCGGCACGCCTCTCCCCAGGGAAAGGTGTTTTAGTCCCAGAAGCTAAATTTTCCCACCTGTTTGTCGCGAAGGGGGAAGTCCATTTGGAAAACGCCGGAACGCTTGCCCAGGGAGATTCGGTTCGTCTCATGGATATGGATCAACAAAAGGTTGTGGGGGGTGTCCCGGGGGCTGAAATATTAATCTGGGAGACCGGAAGATGGGGATAAACGCCATGGGGTGTTTCCCTCTCCTGTTCGAAGGATTGAAAACCGGTTCTTCAGGCTTGAATTCGTTCTCAAAAGACCCTATGCTCTGAACAGGAAGGTTTGATTCATTTCGGAGGGGTCTCGTGTTCTGGAAACTTACCGCAGATTTCGTTGCTTTCATTCACGCCCTGTGTGTGCTGTTTATGTTGTTGGGACCTTTGTGGGGGTGGCGAAGACCGTTCTGGCGGGGGACTCATCTGGCTCTTTTGTTTGTGGCCGTGGTGTTGTGGAGTTTTTATTGTCCGTTAACCGTTGTTGAAAATCTATTGCGCAGTCATTATGATCCCAGCGTGGGGTATCAACGGGGGTTTTTGGAACACCTTAGCCCGATCATTGATCTGGAGAATCACGGTTCGTTGATCGCCTGGGCCATACGCGGTTGGTTGGTGCTGTGGTCCGTGATCTATGGGATCCTGTGGGTGAGGGAAGCCCGCGGTCATTCTTTCCCATCCCGGACCTCGAACTAAGACGGAATATTACTGGGGGGCTGGGATTTCTTCTAAATGTTCGGGAAGTTGAAAGCGATTTCCCGTGGACGCGTTAATGAAGGAAAGGATTTTTTCTTGGTGGTCGGGGAGTAACCACGAGAGTGGAAGCCACACTTCATGACCATCTTTAGATTTTAAGATGAGGGACGATTTTTCGGTGTTGGGTGTGCCGGTGTCAAAACCGACTGTTTCCGTTTCCGCCCAATTTATCTTGGCCTGACCGTTTGAGCTGTTGACGGAAACTCCTTCCAGCCCGAGTTCCCAAGTGGAAATCTGGGGAGGAATATGGGCAAAATAAAGAAGAATCCCACAGACGAGGGAGATCACCGGAGCTCCGATTCCAAACACGCGTGGACTCCAGTGAATGTGGAGATGCCGGTCGGCAAACTGGCTCACGAACCCCCTGAAGAAAAAAAGGAAAGGCAAGACCGCCAAAAGGAACAAGGAAATGTACGTTATCTCTCCAGGGAGTGTGGCCCCTGTCCATTGAACCGAGAGGGTCCCGATCTGTTGTGTGATTTCGTATTCGCCCGTGAGTGCCATGAGGTGTTTATTCTATCACAGCCTGGAGGTTAAAACACCTGCCCTGTCCCAAAGGTGTAGACCGGGGACCGGCTCCCTTCTGTCGAACGGGTGGGCCACGCCACATCCAAACGGATGACCTGTCCCAAACTGGCTCGCGAGAGATGAAAACGAAGGCCGGCGCCGTAATCGGCGCGAAGATCCCCCACCACAGGGGCGGTACCTCGGGGCCAGGCGTAACCCACGTCGGCAAAGGCCACGGCCCCGATCCCGAAAAGTTTGAAGACCTCGTCCACGACGAACAATCGGTTTTCGATGTTGGCCACCAAAAGGCGATTCCCCGCAAACTGGTTTAGAGGGTATCCCCTTAATCCCGAATCGCCTCCTAAAAGGAGTTGGGAGTCCGAGTCCGGATTAAGGATTTGTTCCCAGGATACGCGGCCCGCCCAGGTGCTCCAGGGCCGAATCCGATTGTAATATTCGAGGTCGAAGCGAGTGTCTGTGTCTTTCCATCCCTGTTCATAACGAGCCTTCCCTAGAATTGTTGCCAAACAGAATTGCCCCGGACGCCACAGATGCCCCTGGGAAAACTGGGTTTGAATGAAGGTCGCGTTTTGGGCTCCCCGGCTCCAGCGGGATTGGGAGATGCCTACGTTTCCCTCCAAAGCCGGGCCCAGATTAAAATCTTCCTCGCGTGAATAAAGCCGAATGTGGTTTTCTGTCACGAAGGCCATTTTTTGCCATTCGAAGTGCGGTCCGAAAAGATGATAGACGGAATCGTCGGAAAGGCGGTTGGCGTTTTCCCCATCAAAAAGTTCTCGGTGAAGGAAACGATAACCGAACCCCAAGCGCCGAACGCGAAGGGCGGTTGACCCACGGGAGAATTTAAAATGCCCTCCCAGTTCCCGTTCCTCGCGCGTGAAGCGAGCCACTTCAGATCCCTTTTCATAAAGGAGGGAGTCGCTCTTTTCGTAGGATCCCAACGTCTTAAATCCGAAGGGTGTTACGCTGGCGGAAAATGGTTTTTCAAGGGCCAAGGACCTGGAGGAACCCTCGGCGGTGTCCGCGTAATTCCCAGACAATCGCAGGGGCGTCCCCCACAAGGCGGGGTCGTCGTAGGAGAAGGATCGGGTCACCAGATCAGGCTCTCTCTTGTAGATAAATCCAACAGATTTTCCATACCCCGAGAGATTACGTTCGCGGATCCCGATAACATACTTCTTATCGTTTCCTGAACCGGAGGCGCCCACGAAGGGCTCTGTGGTCCAGGTGTCTTGGGTTTCAATGATCACGTCGACGGTGTCGGGGCCCACGGGAACGGGACGAACGCGAATATCCCGCAGGCGAAGAATGCGTCGAAGCGCCCGTTCCGTTTCTTTGGCAATGATGGGGTTGAATGCTTCCCCTTTCTTAAACAGCAACTGATGGTAAACCGCGCTTTCCTTGGTCAGCACGTGAAGGCGATTGATGGTGCGATACAAGAGTTTGTTTTCCGACGGTACGGAGGTGTCGAAAATTTGACGGCGCATGATGTAAATGTTTTCGATCCGATAGCCCTCGAAGGTCGGTTCGCTGGCGGTGGCCGGCCCCGCCAGAACAACAAGGCACACCCCCGCGATACACCGTGCGCCCCATCGAAGGGGTGGGAAAAGGAATCGGTCCCGCATAATTTTTAAAGTATAACGGTTTTCCCCGGAAGGAAGAAGGCGTTGTCACTCGGAATCCGATCTGGTAAGATCGACATCACACCGTTTTACGAAGGAGCGACTATTATGTCCGGTCACAGCCGATGGGCAGGGATTAAACACAAAAAAGGGGCGTTGGACGCCAAAAAAGGGAAAGTGTTCACACGCATCGTCCGAGAACTCACCATTGCGGCGCGAACCGGGGGCGGGCTCCCGGAAAATAACCCCCGGCTTCGGAAAGCCATTGAAGACGGTCGGGCCGCCAACATGCCCTTTGATAATGTGAAGAAGGCCATCCAGCGGGGAACCGGCGAAATCCCGGGCATGACTTTTGAGGAAGTGAGCTACGAGGGGTATGGGCCTGGTGGAGCCGCCGTTTTCTTTACGGGGACGACCGATAACAGGAACCGGACCAGTTCGGAAATCCGAAAAGTTTTTTCCTCCCATGGGGGGAATTTGGGTGAATCCGGGTGTGTGGCGTGGATGTTTCAGTCCAAGGGTCAACTGATCATCGAAAAATCGGTTTGGCAAGACGAAGACAAATTGATGACCGTCGCCCTGGAGGCCGGGGCCGAAGATATTAAGTCCGATGACCCGGAGATTTTTCAGGTTCTCACGGCTCCCGCTGATTTCGAGAAAGTGAAAGCCGCCCTTGAGGCCGCTGGGGTTCCCCTTAATTCATCGGAAATTACTCTTCTTCCTTCCACCACGGTGACTCTGAAAGACGGGGCGGCCCGACAGATGGAAGGATTAATGGAAGAGCTCGAAAACCACGACGACGTTAAGGACGTTTACACCAACGGCGATATTGAAGCCGGGGGTGAGGGTTAGGTATTGAAAGTCCTGGGTGTCGATCCCGGCCTCGGGACAGTGGGCTGGGCGGTCTTGGAAGCGGACGGGCGGGAATCCTACCGTGTGTGGGGCTATGGGGTAATTGAAACTCCCAAAGGTCGGCCCTTGGCAGAGCGGGTGTTGTTTTTGGCCCGTGGGTTGCGGGAGATCGTTGCGCGGGAGTGCCCAACCCTAGCCGCGGTGGAAGACCTTTTTATTGCCAAAAACAGTCGTACCGCCGCTTCGGTGGGGCATGGCCGGGGAGCTATTCTTCTCACCCTGGCCGAGCTCGGGTTACCCATTCATGAATACAATCCTCGTCAAGTGAAAATGGCCCTCACCGGGTATGGTGCCGCGGACAAATCCCAAATGCAAACGATGGTCCAGCGCCTTCTTCGTTTAAAAACCATTCCCAAACCCGACGACGCGGCGGACGCGTTGGCCATTGCCCTGTGTCACATCAATAGTGCTTCCTATATGGCTGGGGTGACCGCGTGATTGCCACCCTCCGGGGTCCTCTTGTGGAACGTTCGGATCACAGCTGTGTCATCGAGGCCGGTGGGGTCGGTTATGACGTGACGCTTTCCACCGCGTCGGCGCTCCGGTTACCGCCCGTGGGGGAGGAGGTCCGATTGTTGGTGGTGGAATCGGTGGCGATGTACGGGGGGGGGACTTCGTTGTATGGGTTTCTCAGTCCGCTGGAAAAACAGGTGTACCTTGTCTTGCGCGAAAATGTTCCTGGAACCGGGGCCAAAAAAGCCCTGGAACTTTTGGATAAGGCCGCCAAATCTTTGGCGGATTTCCGCCACGCGGTTATGAACAAGGACCCCAAATCTCTCGTGGTCCTTTTTGGGTTCACCTCCAAGACGGCGGAGAAACTGGTGGCCGCTCTCCAGGGCAAGATGGAATCTCTCTCGTTGCCTGGGGGATCTCCTGAGACGGAACCGTCCTCCGCCTTTGAAGAGGCTGTGGCGGGGCTCGTCAGTTTGGGGTATCGAGAACCGGCCGCGCGGCAAGCCGCCCAGTCCGCCCGGGATACTCTTGGGGGCCGGCCCACATCCCAAGATATTTTGAGGGAATCGTTGCGACACTTGGCGGGAAGAGGCTAATTCAATGGAAGAAGACGAACGGACGCTCACGCAAAACCCTTTACCGGAAGACGCGACGTTGGACTTTACCCTTCGTCCCCAAAGTTTGGACGAATTTGTCGGTCAGGACAAGCTTAAAAAAAATCTGAAGGTGTTTATTCAAGCGGCTCAGAAACGAAAAGAAGCTTTGGACCATTGTCTCTTTTCAGCCCCGCCGGGATTGGGAAAAACCACGTTGGCGCACATTATCGCGAAAGAATTAAACGTGGGTCTTCGTCAAACCTCAGGGCCCGTGTTGGAACGGGTGGGGGACTTGGCGGCGCTTTTGACAAGCCTTAAAGAGGGCGACATTTTTTTTATTGATGAGATCCACCGGTTGAACCATACGGTGGAGGAAGCCCTTTATCCGGCCATGGAAGATTTTTCTCTGGACATCATTATTGGACAGGGGCCCTCCGCTAAAACGATCAAATTGCCACTGCCCCGATTCACCCTGGTGGGAGCGACGACGCGGGCGGGTCTCTTAACGGGCCCCCTGCGCGAGCGGTTTGGGATCATTGCGAATCTGGACTATTACGATGAAGCGGACTTGGCGGCCATTGTCACCCGTTCGAGCCGTTTGTTGAATGCACCCATTGAACCCGAGGCCGCTCGGGAAGTCTCCCACCGATCGCGCGGCACCCCGCGCATCGCCAACCGCCTTCTCCGGCGGGTCCGGGATTTTGCCGATGTGGAGGCGGGGGGGCGGGTGACCCACGCGGTGGCCCGTCGTGGCCTGGACGCTTTGGAGGTAGACCAGGCGGGGTTGGACCCTATCGACCGAAAAATCTTGATGGCGTTGATCACGAAATTCGGTGGGGGCCCGGTGGGGGCCGATACAGTGGCGGTAGCGGTCAGTGAACAGCGTGACACCTTAGAAGATGTCTACGAACCTTTTTTGATTAAGGCGGGTTTCCTCGCTCGCACTCCCCGGGGCCGTGTGGCGATGCCTTTGGCGTATGAACACCTTGGCTTGCCTCTCCCCGCCCCGCCTCTCCAGCCTAGCCTGTTCGGACAATGATCCCCTCTGTTTTTCGGACGCAACGCGCCGTTCTGGCGCTGATCTGCACGTTGGGATTGATCTCTCCGGTTTTAGGCGCCCGTTCCCCCTTGGTTCGGATTGGGCTCATGGATCAGGAATCGTCCGTGACATTGGGACCAGGGGACTTTCGTTTATTGGGGGAGTCCCCCCGGCAGACAAAACGGTATAAAACCCAAACCAAAATTCAATTATCTTCCAAGGGATTTATAATTGGAAAGAAGTCTTGGGGTCCGAAAATTTTTGTCTCTCCCACCGAACGGTCGGGTACCGTTGTGATCAATAAACGGGTCTACCGTGGCCAGATCGAACTGACCCGGAAGGGGGCTGGCATTCGCGTGGTCAACATCCTTTCCGTTGAAGACTATGTGCGTGGGGTTTTACAAATGGAAACGTCGGACAAATGGCCGGAGCAATCGCTGAAGGCGCAGGCGGTCATCAGCCGGACCTATGGACTTCGCAACAGGGGCCGCCATGGCCGATCCGGATATGATTTGTGTTCGAAACCCCATTGCCAAGTGTATGGGGGTGTCGCCGCCGAACGCAAAAAGACCGATACCGCAGTGGAGCAGACCCGGGGGGAAGTTTTGGTGGATCGGAAAAGACATTTAGTGAGTACCGTGTTTCATTCCAGTTGTGGTGGGTCAACGGAGTCTGCGGAAAACGTGTGGGAACACGGCGGGGCTCCCCATCTTAAAGCGGCTCGATGTTCCTGGTGTAAGTCCAACCCCTACGCCCATTGGGTGGCCCGGGTTCCTTACGATTTGGTTTGGTCTCGGCTGAAAGCCGCGGGTGTTGATGTGGGACACATTCGAGCGATCGGTGTTTTGAGTCATACGCCTTCTGGACGGGTGTACAAATTGAGGCTCTATGGAGACCAGGGGAAAATGGACCTTCTGGCCAATAAGTTCCGAACCGTTGTTGATCCCCGGCTCATTCGGAGCACGTTATGGACCGGAATCTCGAAACGGAATGGGGCCTGGCAGATCCATGGTCGGGGATGGGGTCATGGGGTCGGTGTTTGCCAATGGGGAATGAAGGGGCAAGCGGACAAAGGAAGGTCTTACGGAGATATCCTCCGAACCTATTACCATCATGTGAAGGTGGTCGATTGGAACGAGTAAGGCCCCATCGTTCCGACTCCTTTTTGGGTTTCCCACAGATCCCCCAGGACCGTATTGCCCAAACCCCCCTCCCCAAACGGGATCAGGCTCGTTTGCTGGTTCTCAACCGAAAGGACGGGTCCCGGACCCACCGGGTTTTTTCGGATTTGCCTCACTATTTGACTGGGGGGGATGTCCTGGTATTAAATGACGTTCGCGTTCTCCCGGCGCGCCTTTTCGGTAAAAAACCAACGGGCGGGCGAATGACGGTGTTGCTCCTGGCCCGGTTTCCGGGCGAAGGGGCTGAACGATGGACGGCTTTGGTGACGCCTCGCCCGCGGGTGGGAACCGAGATTTTATTCCCTGAGGGGCTTCACGGGTGCGTGGTGGGCGAATGTCCCGATGGGGAATGGGAACTTTCGTTTTCTGAACCAGTGGGTCCCGACTTGGAACGACGGGGGCAGATGCCTCTTCCCCCCTATATCAAACGTTCTCCCGATGGCACCGCCGCGGATCGAGAAGCCTATCAAACTGTCTATTCCGCGCCCAGCGAAGCGGAAGGAGAGGGGCCCTTGCCCCAGGGCGCCGTGGCCGCCCCGACCGCGGGCCTGCATTTTACCCCCGAACTCTTGGAGAGGGTTAAACAGATGGGTGTCCACGTCAAGTTTTTAACCCTCTGGGTGGGGTGGGGAACTTTCCGTCCCATTTCAACGGAAGATTACCGAGCCCATCACATGCTCACGGAACCCTATCGGATCCCACCCGAAACAGCCATGGCTGTTCGCCTGGCCCGGGCGGAGGGGAAAAAAGTGTGGGCGGTGGGAACCACCGCGGTGCGCGCCCTCGAATCCGCCACCACGCCGGACGGTGTGCTTCTTCCTGGGGTGGGCGCCGCCTCTCTTTACATTACGCCAGGGTATCAATTCCGTTCCATCGATCGCCTTCTCACAAATTTCCATATGCCCGGCCATACGCCGCTCCTCCTGGCCGCCGCCTTCGCCGGGCTGGACCCCCTCCGCGAATCCTACGTTGAAGCACTCGCCCAAGGCTACCGATTCCTCTCCTACGGCGACGCCATGGCTGTTTTATAACGTTTTTCTCTAAAACCCGCCAAATTTAATCGTAATTTACAACTAATTTACAATTCCTTAAGCCTTCCTTTCATGATCTTTGAATATACTTCCATTATGGCCTACGCCCTTATTTCCTATGGAAGAAAAATTGTTTCTCTTTTGACATGTTCCCTATTGGGGGCACAATGTCTCCTGGCCTATCAACCCGAAAACAGTTTTTGGGCCAATCGCCAACGTCATGTTCAAGAGCAATCCCGCTTCTACGCGCGCGCGACTCCAGCTGGGGAGACGGTTGGCGCACGTGGGGTGGCGGACCAGTTCCCTCGAATTGAAATCCCAAACGAATCCATTACTTCATCGAAGATCCGGCACGTCCCAGACCATCTACTGGAAGGGAATGAGAAACTGTTTTCGGCTCTCACCTCAAATCATGGGCAAATCCGAAAAGTTTCGGTGGCTCAGGGTGAAACGTTACGTTCCCCGTTAGTGATTCACATTCAAGATGTTCATAGAAATGCGGAAGCCCAGTGGAACATCAGGGAAGTCGTTAGTGATTTACTAAGTTCCGGTCAGGTGAATTTGCTCGCTTTAGAAGGGGCAACTGAAAAGATTTCTCTCCAGCATTACGCTGAATTTCCATTCCCTCACGCTGTTAAAAGGGGGGCGGATTATTTATTGCGTGAAAACGAAATTTCCGGGCCCATTCATGCCGCTCTAACAACGGAGAGCCCCCTTCCGCCCATTGTGGGCATCGATGACCCGCTCCTTTATGCGGCGAATGTCCAGGCGTATAGGGAGGCGACACTCCAGGGGACCCCCTCTCGTCAAAACTTCAACGCGATTCAACAGGATTTAAATAATCAAAAGAAAAGTGTGTATTCTCCGGCCCTTCTGGCTTTTGATCAAACAGTCAATGGTTATCGTGTCGGTGAAATTGGATTGGGCACCTACGTTCAATCGTTGATGCCCCAGCCCGGGCGAAGCGCTCCTTTAACTCATCTGTTCCTACAGGCCACAGCCCTCGAGCGGGACTTGAACTTTGACCAGGTGGAAAAAGAGAGGGGCCTCTTGGTCAAGGCTCTTACCCAACGGTTGAATCCACAGGAAACGAACATTCTTATTTCCGATAGTCTCGCTTACCGAGCGGGCCGTTTGGGTTACGCTGATTTTTACGGGAGGCTATTAAAGACCTGTGAACGTGTGGGAGTGCCTTTATCTAGGTATCCAGCCATGGACGCTTATGTTCGATATGTTTTATTGGCTGAGGGAATTGATCCTGAAGGGCTTCAAAAAGAACTCCATGCTTTAGAAAAGGCAACCTTTAGTCGTTTGTCTCAGCGGGAAGAAGAACGAAGCCTGATCAATAAATCGCGTCAGATCTGGCTGACACAGAAACTCCTTGATTTTTCACTTACGCCTTTAGATTGGGCGGAATACAACGAAATGAATCAACAAGATAACAATTTGAAACTGAAGCCATTTGAGTCTTTTTACCTCGAGGCCCACAAACGTGACCTCGCCATGGGCCGTCGCTTATTGACAGAGATCAAAGGTTCTTCAGTTTCCCGTCCGGTGGTCGTTCTTGTAACGGGGGGGTATCACGCTGAGGGAATGGCAAAATTTCTCACGCGGGAAGGAATCACTGTTGTCTCCTACGTTCCTAAAATTGAAAAGATCGATACTCGAGAGGGCTCTGTATCTCTCAGTGTTTTTACCCAAGAAAAAACACCCCTCGAAAAACTTTTCCAGGGCGAATCCCTGTTCCTTGCCCAATCCCCCTGGAAAAAAACCGTTCGTACCGCTTTGGCCCCTGCGGTGGTGTCCCTCCCTCTGCGGTTAGATGAGGACATCGATCCGAAAATCGATTGTTCAAATCTCTATTCATCCCTTGGGGGGGAAGGAGTTCTTTCACACGTCACCGGAGATCGAGGAACTGTTCGTGCGGTACTGTCCGCAAGATTAGGAAAGCTCTTCGTGACCCTAACAGGAACTGCCGAGTCCATTTCCTCCGTGGAATGGTCAAAGGTTGTTGAGAAAAGGACTTCCTGGGTTTCCTCTGTCTGGGGGCGATTTGTCGGTTTTGTCCAGGGAGAGAGAGCCGATTTAATGGAACCACGTTCTCAAGGGGAATCGAGGGTCTCCCTCCTTCAGAGTCTTGTGGGGTTTGTTGAACGGGCGTTAGACTTGTTTTTGCATAAATTTGGATTTCCCTTGTCTTACCTTCGCCCGGGGGTTGTTCCAGAGTCCGGATCGTCCACCGCGATCCCTCTTGACCCCATGAATTTCCGGCATCTCCCGCGCAAAGAAATTTTAGATGTATTGCGAAAAGATTTAAACGAGAACTATCCTTGGCACAACGAACACGATTCCATTCAGGTTCAGTGGCCCCCTTGGTATGACACGGATCAAAAGGAAAAAGAATTCCCCGTTCCGGAAATCATCGTTCAACTGAAAGATAACCGTAAGGTAAGCTATTTCGTTAAGCCCGCAAATTTTCAATTGCCCGCACAAATTGGTCTTGAGATGCAACGAATGTTGGGAATAAAGACGATCTCTATGTGGAGCGTTCCCCGATATATTGTTCTGAGTGACGCGGGGTTGGATACAACCACCGTTTTCGGGATATTAAATAAATTGTGGCTGGAAGCAAAACGGACGGGGGACCTGGAGGCCCAGGGCATTCTTCAAAACTACATGGGTCAGATGAATTCTGAAATTGGCCGTTTGCTGGCGACCGAAGTGATATTGGGTTACCCCGATGGGGTTGGTCAAAACGTTGTTTTTCGAAACACAAGGGATTTGAAGTCTATCCTCGCGGGGCCTGTTCCCAACGATTTTTCCAATGCCATTCAATGGATCAAAAACCATCCTCCCGAATTGAATCTTTTTGATTTTGGTGCTCACGAGTTTCTCAAGGTGTTTCTCCTTGAACACTATTGGGAGCCCGGTGGTGTGGACTACATGGTTCTCAACGCCAAAGCGGCTTTTGACGATCTGTTGAGACTCAGCATGGAGATGGGGGCCTTGGATGAAACCGAAGTCCGAAAAGCCTTTTTGGACCAAATGAACTTAGGCTACACCCTCGAGGATGACTTCATTGATTATTTGGAAAAAACTGTTCCACATGAGACCGCGGCCCTCTATTTTGCCGAAGGCTTTGAAACGTCAATTCAAGATCGGTTGGATGACGATTTCGTCGAATGGTACCAAACGCTGGTCGCGGACACTGTCCTATCTGGGCACACGCCCACCTTCCCATTGATCGGGCAGGGGGGGAAACAGGCGCTGAGAGATTTGAGCGACCGTCTTGCCTCGGGGAAAGTGAATCGTACCGCTAATGTTTTTGATATGCATGGAAATCCCAAGGTGCTGGAAAGATTGATCCCACTCGTTGAGGCGAGGCTCATCGATGAAGTCATTGTTCATGGCGATGTCTTTGACCGAGGCAATAACAACAAAGGCTGTTATGCGGCCATGCGCACATTGAAAGAAAAATTGGGGGATCGGTTCATCCTTATCCTAGGGAACCACGAAATCCTAATGATTGAATCATTAATTCTGATGAATGAGAAATCTTTGCCGATTTGGTTGGCAAACGGAGGGAATGAGGTTTTTCGAGAGTTCGGGGTGCTCCACGAAGCCGAAGGCATCGTAAATAAAATTTTGAACCTGGACCCCTTATCCGACCTCGCTCTTCATGCAAGGAACGGATTTCGTTGGAGTTTTTTCTACCGATACGTTAAGAGCACTATTTTGAAAATGACCCGTTTGGGAGCTCACCACGTCATCAATTATGACTACGAACTATTTCTCAATGATCCCAAAACACGACCCCTGATCGAAATGGCCTGGTGGGTATTGGGCAACTCTCGTTTCCATTATATCGATGACAAGGGATGGGTTCATTTACATGCGGGAATGCCCTTGACGTTAAGTAAAAAACCGATGTTTACGGCTGTCGATCTGGCCGCGGCGGAAAATCGAATGGCGACGATCCTGAGGCGCGCTCGGGTTCCTTACGATTTGACTGTTCATCATCGAGAATCATTGTTGGGGTTGTTTCATCAATTTAGTGGTATTTTTTGGGTTCGAAAAAGTCTATGGATTTACCGATTCTTTAATCCTGCCCTTGCACAAAAAACCTATTACCCAACGACGCTTTCTGCCGAGGAAGAAGGGAAGTTACGTGCCAAGGCCAATGTGATTGCTCAGATGACGGGTGGCGATCCGGAGGGGACATATAAAATGTTCCTGAAGAAATTAAGTAAACCAGAAGATCGATTGTTTATTGTTCATTTGGGGGTCCTGGCCTGGAGTTGGTTCGAGAGTATTCTTCAGAATATTTCACATCTCGCCCAAGGCATTTTGATTGGCCACAACCTTGTTCCTATCCTTCACAATGTGGGTAATATGTTTTTTGATGCGGATACCGGCCGAGCTGATTTCATACTCATGGGCTCAGATGGCATTCAGTTTGTTTCAGAAAAAGTTGATTTATTGAATGGCGGGGTGCCACAGACTTTATCTACTCGTGAACAGATGGTTGACCGCGTGAATGCCCGTCTTCGTTCTCTGGAGGAAGGACTTCCGCATTCTGAAAATACGATAGGTGACAGTCGTTCGGAACGGGATCCACTCTCTCTCGGCTATCTTTTAAGCGGGGATTGGCGGTGGGGGGGCGTGGGGCTCTTTTTGGAGTGGGCCGGAGGGGTTTTTTTGGCCCACCTTTTCGTGGCGGAATTTTCTGCGGAAGTTCTGGGTTTTATCCCTCCCGTGATTGCGGCAATGGGGGTCTTTGCTGTGGTTTTGTATGCCTATTCAATCGTTCATGCTCTGGTCATTGCCGGACGTGACGATCAGGAGCCCCATCGGGGCCCCCCTCGATCGTTATTTGTTCGAGCGAATGAATTTTTTAAGGATTTTCTTCCTTACCTCGTTTTGCCCGGGGTGTTTCTTCTCGCTCCGGGGTGGGGCGACCTCACCGCTCTTGCTGTTCTTGGAGGACACGTTTATAGAGATTTCCGATCCAAAATGGGGGACGATTTCCTTCGGAGTTTTCAGAGGGTGCGTCCCTCCAACGTCCCGTCTTCCCCTGGAGCCTCGACTGAGGAAACTCTCTTGAATTTGATGCCCGACGCGAAGAAAGGTACGTATTCCGCAGAAGATATCTTTGGGACGATCGTTACGCCTTCCGCAGATTTGGAACAAGTGGCTCGGGGGATACTCGACAAGAGCACGCCCGAGGAAAGGAAAAACATGAGTTCTCTTGCGGGGGCGACAGATGGTTTGTTGCAAAGGATGGGCATCGACCAACGTTCGGTGGGATTGATCCCCTTATCTCCGGAGGTGTTAGCGACCCCGAATCCTCAGGAATGGATGAGCCATACCCTTGCCATCCATCGACAAACGGTTTTTTATGTGGAGAAAAACACCACTATCCCTCAAATGGTTTCGGAGACCATTCAAACGATGAATGATCGTGCTCTACTCATCCGGTTGGACGAGGGGGTTCAATTATTTGCGGGAAGGAATTTATTGATGGCTACTTTGGAGCGCCATGTCCCACCACAATTTCCCATCGTTCAGCCCTATCTCCCTCCGGGCTATTCGGCCAATGATTCTGGGGTTAAAGATTCGTTCCGTTTCGGCAAAGAATCTGTTCGCCCGATGGGTCTCCTTATCCACTTTGAACGGTTCCTGGAGTTAGCAAGGCTTATTGCTCAACAGGCTTAATCCCAGTGCGCTTTCCGAATCACTAAAACCTCCCAAAATCTGCCGTAATTTACAACTTATTTACAACTCCTTTCGGCCTCCTTAAGGTGCAACTAATAAAATAAGCGTAGGCAAACCACTAGAGAAAAACTCAATGGCGAGGTTTCAATGGAAAGGAGCGTAAAAAAAACGGTACGGCCATCCGGTGGTCATTCTCTGGCCCGATCCATGGGAACGGTTCTCCTGGTCATGGCCTATCTCATGACCAACGTTTCTGGTCTTTATTCTGCGGAGACTGATTTTTGGAAAGACCGTCGTAATGCCGCTCGCCAGCACTCCTCCCACACGCAATTCGCTCAACTTTCCACGTTCACTCCACATTCCGCCCCACGTGCAGAATTGTTCTCCCCCGTTGAACGGAAAGGGATTGAAAATTCTGTATCCGTAAATCATCGTTCATTGCCGCCAGGGGCAGAGGAACAATTGGATTGGCTCCCCGAATTGGTCGCGCCTTTCGGGGATTTGGGGGATGTTTTTCTTTCCGGGAATCCCACGGCTCCCTTGATAATCCATCTCCAAGACGCTCACGAAAGTTTAGACGCCCAAAATGCTCAGGCGGGGATCATTGAAGCGTTAGGAAAAAGAGGTGTGTCGTTGGTGGGGCTTGAAGGAGCGACGGGCCCTTTTTCGCTCGATGGGGTTCGAACATCTCAAAACGCGGATATCAACAGGGGCGTGGCCGACCTCCTGATGCGCCTTGGGTATATCGGTGGGGCGGAATTTGTTCGTCTTTCTGCGGAAGCATCGCTCCTCCTCTGGGGTGTGGAAACCGAAGGGCTCTATAACCAAAACCTGGCCGCGTTCTCTGCATCTGAAATGAACCGGGCCACCTTGATCAAAGGCTTGGCGGTCCTCAAATCTCTTTCCGACCAAGCGGTGGCAAGCGTTTATTCTCCACGATTAAGGAAATTCGATTCAGCCGTGGCTTCCTATGAAGAAGGACGAACTCATTTGGGGGATCACGTGGATTTCCTATGGACCTCTTATGCAGGGTCCGCGAAAGACTATCCTCACCTGATGTCTCTCCAGAAGGCGTTCGCCATTGAAAAGACGATGGATTTCAAGGCGGTTGAAAAAGAACGTAAAACCTTGGTGGACCTTCTCAGTCACCGACTCACGCCCGCTCAACTTCAGAATGTCGTGACTCAAAGCGTGTCCTACCGGTTGGGTCGGATTTCACACGCGGATTACCATTCTTACTTGAGGTCTATCTCCAAACAAAACGGTATTCATCTTGATCAATTTTCTCAGGTGGATCGGTATATGAAATATTTGGCTCTGGCGGATGGAATCGATCGGGGGGCTCTTTTGAGTGAGCTCCCTTCCATGGAACGGGCGGTTGAATCCCAGTTGGTTCAGAATCCCAAGGAAAAAGTGTTGGCCCAATGTCGACGAAATTTGTCCCTTCTCAATAAATTGGCTCATCACGCCATGACGCCTGCGGACTGGACCCTTTACGTGACCTCCCGGGACGACGTACAAAAAATCCATGAGCGTTTGGCTGGTTTGAGCGGTCGTCCCGCTCCGCCGGAAGGATCTGTCCTGTCCCCGGCGCTCCTTCAATCCTTTGAAAAATTTTCAATGCTCGCGTTAGAACGCAACCCATCACTTGTCCAGAATCTTCTGGAAAAGGTGAAAGCGGAAAAGGCCTCCGTGGCTGTCTTGGTGGCTGGGGGATTTCACACCGAGGGCATGACAGCGCTCCTCAAAAAGGCTGACGTCTCTTACGCGGTTGTTACCCCGCGGATTGGAGAAATACCGAATAATTCACAGCCCCTTCAATCCCTGATTCGTGACCCGCTCCCTTTGGAAAAACTGCTGGCTGGTGAAGTGATCACTCTCCAATCGCCTCGTCTCCTGGCCGCCCATCCCCCTCAAGTGTCTCCCGCGCTGCAAGAAAAAATCCAACGGAATGGCCGAGCGGTGAAATTGATTCCCCTTGTGGTTGGAACTCTTTTGGAGCTTTTAGTCGCGGGAAAACCGTTGCCTTCACTGGCTCATGGGCGTATTGTTGAGTCATCCGTTGAGACGTCCTCCAATGGAAATCCGGTCGCTCACGTGGTTGTTCAACTTCCTTTCTCTGAATCCGACGGTCAAGATCAGGGACGTCTCACCGCTCGGGCTGCTTTTAAGATAGCGGTGGACCAGGACTCAAATCTTCTTGGCCCGGCATACCGTTCTATTTCTCCACTCATCGTCACGTTGCCTGAGGGTGAGGTTGTCGTTAACGTAGGTCCTTCTTCCCAAAAGGCCCGGGGTGGACGTTGGCCCTGGTTGGAATGGTTTTATGGGTTAGCCGGAAAAGGGGGATGGGCCCGGGTCGGGCTGCCTGTGATCATGGAAAGCCTTCTCCCTGCAGCGGGCTTACTTTGGGCTGGAGTGGATCCCGGATTTGGTTTTTGGTTACCGCTCCTGCTTGGGGTGGGGTATCAGCTGGTTTGGCATTTGGGCCACCTTTGGGGTGCCGAGGGAACATGGCCTGAACGATTCCGGTTTGCCTTTTCCGCAGAAAAGCTGGCGATCAGCGTGGGGGTTCTCCTCCTCCATTCCGTGATGTTTTCGGGAATGGGGGTTGTTCAAGGGGCTTCGGAACGATCCTTTGCCTGGATTGCCGGTTTGGCCATTCCGCATGCGGTGATGAACAGTGTTCTTCATATCAATAGGGACGGTAGCGAAGAGGAACAAGAGCAAGAACCAAGGGCATTTGGTTTGGTCCCTTTTCTTATGCCGCTCATCGTTACGTTCAGAGCAATTCTTGTTGGATACCAAATGGGGCTTCACTCTTTCCGCGTGTGGCGTTTGGGTTCTCGGGTTGCTCATCCCGCGCGGGTGGTCGTTTTGGGAGGAGGGAGTGGGCCCGAACTCCTTGGGAAAGTTTTTCAGAGTGTTCCGGAAGCGAGAGGATCGGTCAAAGCGGTGGTCAGCAACTTAAACGACTCTGGTCGTTCTTCCGCTCTTCAAGGCGTGGTGGGGCGAGTGTGGGAGGGGCAACGCTCGTTGAGACGTCAGGGGGTGAGGGCGCTCCCCCGTTTCCTGAGCCGATACCTCAACGGGATCCCCGTTGAAACCGTGCCTTACATGGGCTATCCCATGCGTGCCATGGAAGGGGGAATTTCAAGTCCCTGGGTCCGGGCCCTGTTGGCCGCGGAAATAACCGATTATTCCGGGACACCGGAAGATTGGTTAAGGACGTTGGTGGAAGAAGTCTCCTTTCCCGAAAGGATGCAAGAAGAAGATTCTCAGTTTAAAGAAAATGTTCTCAAGGCCATCCGTTCTCGTCTTCAGGCCATTCCCCTTGATATTCAACAGGCTATTCGTACCGACACAATTCTTGAAAACCTGAACCGGGTTTCGCGCCCGCAGCCTCTTCGCAATTTGTTGTTCCTCGGGGCGTTGTACCGGGACAGAGCCGTTTCAGTCCCAGGAATTATCCATCGATCGAATTACTACCGCGCTGTGGATGGTTTGGTCCGCGATTTAGACAGTTCCGTTGTCCCCCTCATGGCGGGGTTCGAATCGTCCCTGGAAGTTCGACCCGTTGGTTTTGATGAAACAGGACGAAGAGCAGAAGGAGAGAAATCCATTGGATTGGGCCAGGAAGCGGGCCCATTAAAAAGAATTGATTTGGAAGATGTCCGCCATGGGCACCATCTGGGGTATCTTCCTCAGGCGGAGCCTGAAGCCGTTCGGGCGATTAATGAATCGGCCGAAATATATATTGGCCCCGGAAGTCTCACCAGTTTGGTGGGCGCCTTGGCGCCAGCGGGAGTTGTGGAAGCGTTGATGAGAGCCAAGGCCCGGGGGGTCCCGATCACCTGGCTCTTCAACCCCACCCAAAATCCAGAAACCGCCGGGCTCTCCCCGGTGGAGCTGGTAAAACTTTTAGAACACTCCCTTTCCTTGGAAGGGAGGCGTGTCTCACTCAAATCGTTTCTTACGGATGTGGTGGTCAACGTTCCGGAAGAAAGCCCAGAGGAATTATCCACTTTCGTCAAAGAGGAAAGTCTTTATGCGCTCCTTTGGGGGGCCGATCCGGAAAACATGCGCCGGGCGGCCAAAACGGTAGCGGGGTTCTGGGAATCCATGACGCCGGAGGAAATTCAAGTGGAGTTTGAAGACGTGTTAGGGACCCGGGTCTTTGTCCTTCCCCTCGTGGGCAAAACCCAGGACGGTCGGTTTCTCTATCGACCGCATCGCCTTTTAACCTGGGTGGCCCTTCGGAACCTCCATGCTCTTTACGGTATATTGGTGGGTGTTTTTGATAAGGACGATACTCTCGCGAAGGCAAACACGGATATTGATAGTGAAACAGCGAAAGCGATAGCGAGGGCATTGTGGAACGGGGCTGTTATCGCGCCTCACACCGCGTCCAGTTTTGAAGAGCTATTGAAAAATCTGGATCCACTTTTCATCAACCTTACATACCGATCCGGCCGGGGATTTCGCCTCCCCGCCTATCTCCTTGGGAATAACCTTCCCATGATTGCCAGCATCATGGACGCCCGACTTTACGATTCGGTGTCCAAACAGTATCAACCGGCCATGACGGAAGATCTCTTTGAATCCGTGGCCGAATCGTTTGAAAAAAAAGTCTTGAGTGAAGGGGGCGTTATCGTGGAGGCACGGGTGGGTCTCCTCGCCCAAGCCAGGGGATTCCTAACGGAAATGAAAGACGACCCTTGGGCAGAAAAGCTGTTGGAAGGAATGGATCGCCCCCACCCTTCCACACGTTTTGTCGTGGCCCTTTGGTTGGAGGCCCTTTTGGCCCGGGAGCAGGCCCACCCGCTCCACCATGGCTCGCGAGTGGAACGGCGGCCAGCCGCTCCCAAAGCCACCGCAAAAACCGCTCCAGAATCGGTGGATGATTTACTTAAATTTCGGCGGGTTCAATACGTTCTAAGGAATATTCCTTCAATTCATCGGTCGGCGGCGAACGCCCGCATTCAGGAAGAGATTAAGCGATCGGGATTGCCTTTGGAGGGCGTGATGGCGGGGACAAGTTCCATCAACTTCATCCCCCGTGGTCAATCCAAGAAAAATGCGCTGGCCTTGCTGGTCAACCTTTGGAAACTTCCATCCATGCGGGCGTTGCTCTTAGCGGACGATAAACCGAGGATTGAAGAAGTCCTTCATGCGGTGGAAGCGGTGCTGGTTTTTTTTGGAGCCATGGGAAATGCGCCCAGGGGACCCTTGCCCCACACGACGGCCATCGTTCCTGAGGGGAAATCGGTCGGTGATGTGCGGGTCCTTATTGACGCCATGGGAAGAATTCTCGAAACGGTGAACCCCGGCGTCCGGGTCCGATTGGGGGCCCGTCCTGTCGCCTGGGCGGCTCTCATGCGGAAAATGGTGGTGGAGGGTTGGCGGGGGAAACTTTTGACAGGTCGAGGGCCTTTTCGTCAGGGCGGCTCGGTCGACGGAGAGCAAAAACTTGCGCCTCGGGCGAACGCTCTCGAGGAAATGATCTTTGAAGAAAAACAGTTGGAACGTTTAAACGGGGTTGCCGCGACGCTTAAGAACGATGGTGTCCGATACGTTATCTACGTGGGGGTGGGTGGCGTGGGGCCTATGGGACGCATGATGGATTCCTGGCCGGCCGGTTCCGACGCCGCCCGGATCTTTCCGGTGGAACATATCGATCCAGGTGAAATCGAAGCGTTACGAAGGCGATTGATCAATGCTGAAGAAACCCCCCAGGAACGTGCCCTGATTGGCCTGGGGTTTACAGGAGTTCAAAACCGAGTCTGGCGGCGGGCCATAAAGAAGAGTTCACTTGTCATTGTGTCCAAAGGAATGAATGAGGAAGGAAAAGAAGAAATCCAGGCTCTGACCAATCTCATCAGTGAAACCTTTGAGCAGGTGGATTCACAGAATAAAGAAAAAGCGTTCAAGCACATTTTTTATTTCGGAGATCCACCGGTTGGGGGAGATGATCGTACGGCGGTGGGATGGAATTGGGCGACCAGCATTGGGATCCGAACCTTTCCCCTTCAATTCGATGGCGGGCGCCAGTTGCTCAAACGTTTCCTTCATCCGGGATATCCCTACGCCTTTCTTCTGGCACTCAAGGGGTGGTCGCCGACCACCATTTTTCAGTCCGCCGCCAGCTTCGCTCGAAAAGGAGAATCAGGCGACGCTTTTTTTCGTCTAGCGGCCTGGTTTGAAGGGTATGTGCGGGAAAACAAAAATCAGGCGGTGTTTGTTTTTCCTCCGCTCTTGGAAGGATTGTCGCCTCTCACGGCGCGGAGCTTAGAACCCGGTCTTCTCACCCAGGAAGGCAACTCGCCATTAATCTCCTATGACGTCCCTTTAAACGTTGCGGCCTACGGGGACGCCGCCCACTCCCGGGCCGTTTTTGTTCATGTTCGTCAGGAGGGCGTGGACGATCCGAATGCGGAGGCCATCGAGACCCTTCGTCGAGCCGGCCACCCTGTGGCGGAGGTCACCTTGCCCAACGATCTCCCCGTGGCCTTCGCTGTGTGGATGGAGGGGATGTTCCGCATGGCCGCCGCTTTGGGAGCCATGGAAGGGAAAAACAGTGTAACCACCCCCGTGGTGGAGGCCTACAATCAGGCCATGGTCACATACAAAAACCAAGTCCCTTCCACCCCAGAGCCCACCGCTCATTTCGGTACCGTTGGGATGAACGATGAGAGTGCCTTTGCATGGGGGCAAGTTTCCCGACAAGAAGTTGAGCGATTGATGGTGGACGCGGGGTTGGGAAAAGAGGGGGATGCGGCGGATCGTTACGCCGCTATTTTCTATTTACTCAACCGAAAAACAGCAGCAGACGGTCCTGAAATCAGTGAGATACGTTATTTAGGTTCACCTTCTCCCACTTTGGTTGGCGCGCTAAAAAGAGGCCAGGCCGTTCTCTCAAGTCGATCGAAAAAAATTGTCCGGCTCGGGCGGCGCGCCCACGCGGATTACCAAGGAAGTCTCGCTCGGCCAGTTTATGGCGCTCCGATCCTTTTGGAAACAGTGGTGTGGAGCGAAGAAATGACATCCACTTCCTGGAAAAGCGATCATTCCGACGCCCAGCGCCTTCTCCGGGGAGATTCGCTTAAACTTCGTCGATACGCAGCTCTCACAGCTCTCCAAACGGCGCCCCGCGCCCCTCCCACGGTTCTCCTCACTCTGGAAACGGGGAAAGGCCAGGGCCCCAAAGACCTCCATCGTTTCTTCAATAAAGTCGAAAAACGATTCAAGCAGTTTGAAGACATGCATCGAGCGCTAACACCGGGTTCAGGCACTTCAGGTCCCCATGAAAAGAATCGTCAGTCCACTGACAGGAAACCATTCTTTTATCCGCTCATTTTCATCCTAGCTGTTTCCGCTGTTCTGCTGGCACCTTTCCTCTCCGTAATTGCTTTTGCTGGTGAGATGGTTCCTTCTCTGATTCAAACCCATGGGATCTGGCAGGACCTTTTTTCAGTTTTTGGGGGAAATGTGGGGATCAGTGCGCTCCTTATCACAAGTGTGTCCTTGATCTGGAAATTTGTGTTTCGCTCAGCTCCCGTGCCTCGATTTCAAAGCGGTGATGGGCCAGGGGCCCTTACAGAACCTGTTCGTTGGGGACAGGGGAGCGAGCATCCGGGGGACGCGGTTGTGATTGGGGACGCGGATGCCCATCTCGCGGCGGTGGAAAAGATTCTTAAGGCCGAAAAACTTGTTAACGATGCGGGCCATTGGATCGGCGGACGGCGGGCGGCGGTCCAAGTGGGGGATGTGGTGGGGCGGGGAGATCAGGCCATGGAGCTTTACACCCATCTCTTTAGAATTCAAGAAGAAGCCCGTCGAGCGGGGGGGGATTTTATACTGCTCATGGGGAATCATGAAATGGCTCTTCTCATTGGAGAACCCATCGGCGGTGATTTTAAAGAAGGAGAGGAGACGTTGCGCGAGAAGTTAAGAACACTCCTCATGAATGGTGTATTGGAGGGACGTCTTCAAGGGGCCGCGGTGTTGGAAGGTCCTGATGGGAAAAGTCACCTGGTTACGCATGCGGGATATTCGGAAAAATTGAAGGGAGCTCTGTATGGCACTCCGGTGTGGGAGGAGTGGCTGGAAGAGTATCGAGTAAACACGGGATTCCCCGAAGGGGCCGACATTCGTGCGGACAATTCCGCGCTTCTTCAATTTTTTAACCAATCGGTTCGGTCCATTGCAGAGCATGTTCGAGATCGTCCAGATAAACCGGCTAAAACGCATGGAAATTTGAGGCAATTACTCAATCGATCCAATGGCCTTTTAATGGGTTCTGAAGGAATCATGAATCGCGTGGCCAGTTTTGTTGATGAAGGATTGGTCCCCATTCACCAAATCTTTGGGCACTCCGTGGGGTCGACAGTTCGATTTCAAGATAAAGAAGGTCTGGCGGTAAACACGGACAGTGGCCTTTATCGTCCCGACCGTAAATTCCTATCAACACCTCGGTATTTTCGCCTCGGGAATAACGGATCAGCCCGGTCGGTAGAAATTGGTCGTTTCGGTGAGCTTCGTGTGTCCCGCCTTGCGTCGGGGTACGATCGGCCAAATCCTTCTAACCTGTGGGCGTGGATCATCGAAATCAAGGATCGAATTACCCTGAGGGTTCAACCATTAGAGTGGCTCCGTCTTCATGTGGATCACGCCAACACGCTTGAGGAATTGGTGGCCGCCTACCAGCGTTTTTATGATGTTTTGGGTCGGGGCCATTGGCCTTGGGTTCGCCGTCATCGGCCGGTTCTTTGGGCCGAAAGCCAACGGTTATTGATCCAACAACTTTGGGATCAACGGGCCCCCTGGTCTATGGCCCCGATTGGCGATGGGGAAAACCCGTGGGAGGTTATTCAAATTCATGAGGATCGCATGGACGATCTGCTCCGCCGGGCGCAAGAGGTCTGGAATGATCTTCCGGACCGAAAAAAGGGGGAATTTCTTCCGGCGTTTCTCGCCAGTCGGCAAAACAGCGTTCCCGCCATTTCTGCGGATCAAAAGAACCAATTGGATTTGGAATTACAACACTCGCCGGTGGCGATTTCAATTCGCGAAACAGGATTTGCGGGTGTTCATGAGCTTCTCATTGAGGCTACTCCAGATCGTGTGGGCCTTTTGGCCGATATGGCGGGAATCACCGCCGCCCATGGGTTTCATGTCCTTTTGGGTGACGTTCGCGCCATCGATGGGCCGGTCTTAGGACGGTTTTTCGTTTCGGGGCTGGCGGAAGATTTTGAAGAGAGAAAGGAACAACGGGATCAAATGGAGAAGGATTTTCTTGATCTTGTGAAGGGACACGCAACGATTGAGGACATTTTTTCTCGTTACGAGCGACCCTATCGGTTTACGATGTCCGGGAGGCCGGGTTCGCCCCCAAGCGTGGTGGGATTTCATAACGGGAATTTATCTATCCTGACTCCGGATCGGGTTGAGCCGGGTCTCCTTCACGTCATTGCACGGAAACTGGCGGAGTTGGGATGCAACATTGCCCTGGCTCCTGAATCGATTCATACCCAAGGGGACACGGTCTACGATTTCTTCAATGTGACAGGGCCGGATGGGAAAACGTCGCTGACTCCCCAGCAAAAGATTCAAGTGATAAAAGGTTTAGAGTTTCTGCTAAATTCTCGCGTCATCACTCAGGACAATTTTGCGATGAGTCGGGATGTTTTTGACCCATGGCTTTACTCGGAAGGGACAAACGTTGTTGCTTTTTCTTCTTTGGAAGAACTCAACCGGGAACTTTTGGGAGGACGAGCCCGTTCCTTGAAAATGGGAACTTTAACGGCGGACGTGGATCGGGTTCGGAGAGCGTTTGAAGAGGAACGGTCCCGGGCGCAAGCTGCCCGTGTTTCTTTAGAAGACGTTTTGGGAACATGGGAACTTCGCGGGGAGGATGGTCAACTGTCTGAGGCCGCGGTTCTTCGTACGGGTCAAGCGTTGGGGAAAGTCGTCCGTGAAGATAAAGAATTCATGGAAGATCCCGTTCCTCTGGCCCGTCGCCTGGCGTTTGCGGCCTTGTTGTCCCTGGGGGAAGTGTTGGATTCGGATACGCCGGAAAACTGGAACCGGTGGGCCATTCTTTTAGCCCGAGGGTTTAATGATAAACTTTTCGATGCCGAAGAAGTCGTGACAACCTCGCTTCAAGAGAACCGGCACCAGGTCATTGTTCTTTCGGATACTCTCCTGAGCGGGAACCCGACTCCCCAGGACGAAACCCGTTTGGCGGAATTGGAAGTCCTTGCTCGCCAAGCTCCTCATTTATCAGGCAAAAGTCGACTTTCCTGGGTTCTTCCCGACGCATCGGCATCATTAGAGGCGCTCTGGGAGAAATACCCCGCCTTGGCTCCCTTACGAAAGGTGGATTCTTCCACATGGCCCCAATCCGAATTCCGTGGGGAGGATGGAAATTATTCTGTTAAAAAACTCCTTTTCTCGGTACAGGGGGTCAGGCAGGTAAGCGATTTAAGGCCCACGGATGTTTTTCTAATGAATCGAAACGGTTGGGTGGTAGAAGAGGACCTCCCGAACGATGTGGTTCGTCTCTTGATTTCGCTTGTGGGTGGCTTGGTGTATGACGCCACCACCAAATTGGGAGAAGAAATTAATCAACTTTATTATCTCCGAATCAACGCCTAAACTCCGAAAATCTTAACCGCATCCCAAAATAGGGATCCCACCCAAGCGATCGATGACGAACAGATACCCGATAGCAATTGTCTTGATTTACAACTTATTTACAACTAATTAAGGAGATATTTCGATTTCTTGAATATAATCGAAGAATGAAACGATTACAGTTTTTCTTTCGTCTATTTATAATTCCTTTCCTCCCGATATATTTTGGAACGAACGTCCTTTTTGCCTTCACGCCAGAATCTACTTTTTGGTCTGAACGACGCCGCGCATCCGAGAACCGCCGGCAAAAAGACGAGATCCCCCAACTTGCCTTATTGGTCCCGGGAGCGGAACCTCTGGGAAGGTTTGAATCTTTCCCGAGTGTGAAATTGAACGCATTCCCATCTGCCCCGATTACAAAAACATTGTCCAAGTTTCCAAAAAAGTTGTCTTCTTCCCAGGTTACTTTTCTTAGTGCCTTGCCTCATTCCGCTGGGACTCTCCGGAAGGTTGTCTTCCCCTTGGGGAATGAATTTAAAGGAATGGTTTTGTACATACAAGATGTTCATATGAATCCGGATGCCCAAAAAAACATTTCCGACACTATTGGGGTTCTTGGATCACGAAAAGATGTTAGTTTCTTTGGGTTGGAAGGAACGGACAGAATTATCGACCTCGAACGTTTTCGTTCTTTTTCAGATCAAAAAAGTGTTCGTCTTGTTGCCGACTCCCTCCTGAGTGAAAATAAAATTTCTGGACCTATTCACGCCGCTTTAACGGGGCCGGGAAAGATGCCCGATTTCCTAGGGATTGAAAGCATTCCTCTTTATGAAAAGAACATTGACTCTTACCGGGAATCCATGCCTCGTTTAACAGAAATCCGTGCAGTGGTTGATCGTTTCAGTGAAAATATTGCTTTGCAAAAGGGAAAAACTTATGGAAAGGAACTGAGAGGCTTTGACCAAATCGTTTCATCCTATAGAGAAGGAGGTCGGTTCGGAGATTACTTGAAAGCGCTTGTCTCTTTTAGTTTAAAAAAATCAGACCCAGCCATCTTTGATTTTTTACGGGTTTTAGATATGGAAACAAGTTTAAATATTTCTGAAATAGAAAGGGAACGGGCGATTCTTTTAAATCAATTAACCTCTACTCTTCTCCCAGAACAATTACGCGCATTAGAGACAGCTTGTGTTGAGGTCCGTCTTGGGCGCATCAGTTCCGCGGATTTTTATCGTTTCTTAGCAAACGTTTGTTTCAAGGCTGGGGTCCCCCTCTCTAAGTTTCCATATATGGATCACTATGTCCGTTATGTCCTCCTTGCCGATGGGATTTCAACAGACGATCTCTATAGGGCTGTTGCTCAGGCCGAAAAAGACGTTTACGCGCAATTGGCTTCAACAAAGGAAGAACACACCCTTTACCGGCAGGATAGATTCATTCATTTAACGTCCAAATTAGTTGAATTTAGTCTGACCCCTGAAGAATGGGAAGAATATCAGATTGTCAAAGGCGAACATTTATTGTCTGGTTTCCCCCTCCAGGAATTAATCACTTTTGAAAATTTCTATCGGTTTGCAGACGCCCGAAACGAAACGATGGTGACCAATCTTCTCTCATCGATAGGTTCGCACCCAGTAACGTTGTCTCATGTCCCTCAAATCCCCGTCTTGATCACAGGGGGATTTCATTCAGAAGGAATTTCTAAACGCTTAACCCAGGCTGGTTTTGCAGTAGCAAATTTTGTCCCGCGCATCGAAAAAATTGATACGCCGGAGGGAGCCTCCTCCCTTTCTGTTTTTAGTCAAGGGAAAACCCCATTGAGCCATTTGTTCGCTGGGGAAAAGCTTTTCTTGGCTCCGAACCCGGTGGAAGAAACAATTACAGAACTCGAAGCCCCTGCGAAAATAGTGGCTGCTGGGATCCTGTCCGGGTTCCCTGTTCGGGAAGGATTTTCGCGATTGGCGGGGCCAAAAGTCTATAAAAAAGTGACGGATATCGTTCAGGATTTGGCTCGCGGGGGGGCGATTCTTCGTATACAGTTTTCTCGCGGATGGGAATACGTTGTTCAGGTAAAACCATTGCCCGACAATGGAATGACGTTTTTGGCCGAATCAAAGAAAAGGGCACTTAATCCTGTCGAGTTATTTCGGGAACAGCTGTTTGTTTTACCGGCAGTTTCGGCCACTATATTGGCCTTTTTAATCATGGGAGTTCATTCCCCCTGGGCGATCCCTGTGGCGTTCGCTACGGGTTTTGGTGGTCTCTGGGGGACTCGCAAGTTTTTTCTGGATCGTCATCCAGATTCATTGGCTTTGAAATATGGGGTTTCCCTTTCAGAATACAAGGGAATCGTAGAAAAGGGCTATTGGTTATTCGGTTTGGGAACGGTAGTAGCCGTTCTCCTGTCCTTGGGGAGTGGATCGTCTATTGATGCGGTCCGATTGATCGAACTGCTGTTTTATCAAGGCGTCTTGTCTGGAATGGGTTCCCATGCGTTATTTAATCTTTTGAGTCCCGTCCCAGCCATGGGGGTGTCCATGGCTGTCGAGGGGACCATCGAACGTTTGTCTGTTTACGTTGGTGAGTGGCGGCACTCGGTTATTCGCGATCCTCAACAGAAAGTTTCTGCTCATGTGGAGGTCTCGGCTTCTCCTCAAGAGGATCAACGAATTGTTATCGAACTTCCCGCTGCTCAAGCAGCGGTTGCTCTCCCTGCTCGAGCCGAAAAACCATGGATTTGGAATATCCTTTCCCTTTCCCCCGTTCAAAGAGAAGGTGGGTTTCGTGGTGTGGAAATAGCCCTTCTGGCAAAAGATCAGAAGACAATAACTCTGGATCTAGCCCACACCCTGATGCTCAATGTCGTTTCTCTCCGAATGGCTCTTTATTATGGACACAACATTGGTGAGGAAGAAAAAAAATTCGTGGATTATGTGAAGAATCTCCCGTCAAAGGAATTCGCTTCCATTGAAAAATTGATGTCGTCTCCTTTTGAGGAAGTCATTATTCCTCGGATCCGCAGCCAGGTGGACGTGCAGGGGAAGCTTCAACAAGTCGAAATTCTCAAAACGACCTTTGACGGCCGAAATCATTATCGATTGGGCATTGATATCCCCGACACGTGTCACGCGACCCTGACGCCTGAAGGGAATTTGCTTGTGGAGGGGATTCAATCGGTCGAAATTCGTTTGCGAATAGATTCAGACGTCGAACCTCTGATCCCCATGCCGTTTCATAAAATATTTTCTGCGAAGGCGCTCCGTGTCATGAACAGGGATCCTTTCTTCCGCGAATCAGCCGTCCGGTTTGCCGCACTGGTCTATGAAAATAAACTTTTGGCGGGATCTTGGATGTATCCGTCCTATTTTGGACGGGACACCTTAGTGGCGGCGCGCCTGATGTGGCCAGCGTTAACAACAGAGGCGAAGAAAGTTGTTATTCAGAGCGTCCTGAACCATTTGGGGAAATTTGCCATTGAAGGAGTCCCCTTGATGGATGGGTGGGTGGCGGTCAGCGATGAGCGACAAGGAGAGTTGTTGTTTCATGAAACTGTAGTTGAGTTTAACCATCTTGCGGATCGGGGTAATTCTAAGTCCGCTGCGGATCTTCTTTCTCGCGTCTTGTCTGGCCCTCGCCAAGCATTCGAATACCATGTTTTGGATGGGAATGCCCTCTTTACAGGATTGTTGGCAAAGTTCCTTCGTGAAATGGGGCCAACTGAAAGACAGCGCTTCCTTTCCATCCAAAACGAACGGGGAGAGTCGAATCTTGATTCGATTTTGGCTCATGCTCATCTCCTTCTGAATCTAACACAACCCTACGTTAAGGCATTTCAGTCTTTTCGAGATCTTCACCCTGGCCACTCCTTAGAAGAATTGAAGCTACTTCCTGGGTTTCATTCTTTAGCGCGGAATTTAATTCGGCTTCAGCCGGATGCGAAAGGGCAAGAGTCCATCGGGAACTGGCGAGATTCTCCCCCGGCACTCGGGTGGGGAAAATATCCCGCGGATATCAATGCTTTCTTGATCCCAAGAGCCTTGGCTGCGCTTGACGAAGTTTTTGATTTTCTGGGTCGAAATAACCCGCATGTGAGAGACAGACTCGAGGAAAAGAATTGGCCTAGCATAAGAGCGGCCTTGACGGAGCGAGCCATTCTTGGAAGTGCGCGGGACGCGTGGGCCACAGCCCACGAACATTTTCAGGTCCACCTAAGTAAGGAGGACGTGCGTCAGCGTCTTTCTCGGTATCTAGCCTGGGGGGGGCATTCATTTGAGGATCGACGCCGACTGGGTCGCCGTTTACTAGCGCCTGGGATAAGTGTCCAAGATTTTGTCGGCGGGGATGGGGATCCCTCTTGGCTGAAAAATGGGTTTTCGTTTACAGCGATCGCATTGGATGATAGGGTTCGCCCGGTTCCTATTGTCAATTCCGATGAGGTTTTTTCATTGGTGGATCAAAATCTTTCGATTTCGGACACGAGAAGGTTGTTGCAGTTTTGGACCCGCCCCTATCCTATTGGACTTGGGACTGAGGCAGGCCCATTAATTTCCCATCCTGTCTTAACAGATGATGAACATTTATGGCGATCATTGGACCAGAGATCTTATCATGGATCCGTTGTGTGGGGGTGGGTCACAGCCTCTCTTGGTTTGGGATGGGCACGTCAGTTAAAAGTGGCCGAAAAAGCATCTGATCGGGAAAAAATTCTTCAGATGTTTGGAGATTTTCTCTCGCTTCGAAACGTCTTGGGGCCCCTGGCTCTTTCCGAAGTTTGGACCTGGGCTTTGCAGGAAGATGGGGCAATGTTGCCGGTCGATCTCATTCATGGGAGCGAAGGCTCAAGGGCAGGGCAGCCCGCTGTTCCAATTCAATTGTGGAGTGCCAGTGCTTTCCCGCTTGATCCTTTGGTCCGAGAGGCTATGGGGATTTTACAAAGGAAGACGCGCACCCTTCGGACAGATCCAGAGAAAGACGGGGTATGGCAACGCCTCAATAAAAGGGTGCGGCTCCCTTCGCGGTTAATTGAAAAATGGCAGTTGCTGAAAGAAGACGCCCGGCTTTTTCGGGGGGATCGGCGCACGCGAATTCCTCGGTATCTTAAACTTCTGGAAGATATTTCTGCGCGGGGTCCTCCGGGTGGGATTCGAGTCGCTTTTCTTCATTATACGGCCCCTCCCCGTGTGAGTGGAGTTGATATCGTGATGACTGAGCAAGCCCGCTGGTTGGCTCGCATGGGAATTCACGTGCGTGTTGTGGCGGGAAATAGGTCCAATGAATTTGATTCAGTTCCTCGGTTAGATTTTGTTCCCCTTGAAGGATTAGCGAAAATGGAGGAAGGGGAAATCGCTCAACATTTGGAACGCGTTTTTGCACAAGAGGATATTGTGGTGCTTCATAACGTCATGTCGGTCCCTAACAATATTGCTTTGACCTCTTCGCTCCATCGCTATATGGCTAGGCATCCTGAAAAACATTTCATCATTTTTGTGCATAATGCCATGGAACGAGAAGAGCCCCACTATCCTTACAGCCTGATGAATCCGACGCTTGATTGGCCTCAGGTGACCTATGTCACCGTGAGTAAGGCCTATCGAGAAGTCATTTCTCAAAGTTACCCGCGGGCCCCTCCCTTTCAGGTCATCAATCCCGCCCTTTGGCCTTACAACCCGGATACATTATCGTCGGAGGCAGCGAGTGATTTTAGTCAACAAGGGCTTTTTAATCAAGACGTGGTGATGGTCCTTCCCACTCGCGTGGACTGGAATAAGGACATTCCTAAAGCGCTCCAAATTACAGAAGCGGTGGCCCGCCGGCGGCTTAAGACGAAACTGATTCTGATGATTCCAGGCGTAAGTTCTTTTGCAGAATTAGTAAAAGAGACTCGTGCGAATAGGGGAGTGGCCGCTGCGGATTGGCTTGAAAATTCTCTTCGACACGTTGTCGAAAGGCACGTGGTATTTCTGGATGCAACGAAAATTGAAGGTTTTCGTGAACATCGACAGTATGTGGTGGATGTCGTTGCCCTCTCTGACGTTTTGCTGATGCCGTCACGTATGGAATCTTTTGGGATGCCGGCAATAGAAGCTGCCGCGGTTCGTACCGTGGTGGCCGCCACAAGCCTGGACCCCCATCTCGAAACCCTGGGGAAGGGTGGGAGTCCATTGTTTTCCATTGAGGAAAGCCCGAAAGTTATTGCGGATCGTATTCTCGTGTATCTGGAACGCCACTCCCCTCGAGACCTCGGAACTCTTCAAAGAAAAGTAATTGAACGTTTTGAGTGGGATAGAGTCATGGCGGATCAGTTCGTTCCTGTTCTTGAAAGCGCTGTTCAGTCGCTACCTCGGATGGGGACGGCGATTAATTTTTTCCAAACG
This sequence comes from Elusimicrobiota bacterium, assembly GCA_016788905.1. Classification (NCBI taxonomy): domain Bacteria; kingdom Pseudomonadati; phylum Elusimicrobiota; species Elusimicrobiota bacterium. The sequence goes on along the minus strand of JAEURZ010000001.1, from coordinate 89,078 downwards.
GGGGATGTGGTAAGGGCCTATGAGCAGGTCGACCATGCGTTTCATGCCCTGGCAAAGGCTCCTCATGCGTGGCAATCCATTGTGGGGGAGAAGGGAATGAAAGAGATTGGCGGCATCATCGAGCGCTACCGATCCAGGGATTTGATTGGTGAAACGCCGGAGTTGGCGCGTCTGAGAAGACTTTTTATTGAGCCAGCCTTGGCCTTATTGGCACAACGATTTTCGTCTGAAGAGGATAAAATTGCTGGATGGCTTGAAGAAATAAATCGTGTGATCGGTGCGGTTGATCTTCTCGTGGGGGATTCCCGTCACACGATTGCTTTAAATACTCTTGGCAATTTCCAGCGGGAGGCTGGTCGTTTGCAGGACTCTCGGGTTGCCTACGAAGAATCGAGGCGAATAGATCCTGTTAATCAGGACGCCTTATCCGGCCTGGGAATTTTGGACAGCCATAGTCGAGAAACCAAGAATGGGAATGGGGGGGGGGTGAATTATAACCGAGCAGGGGGAATGATGTTTTGGTTACGGGATTTATGGAACCGCTCGCTCCCTGAGTCCTGGCGGATGACAGAATTACAGTGGCATCAGTATGCATTTTTAACCGAAGGGGTCTTGTCATTGCTTTTTGGGGGTATTGTTTCGGTTGTTTGGGCCCTGTCGACTGGAGAATTGGCCCCCATCTCTTCTCTCTTTGAATATTCAGTTCTCGCTGGGTTTGCGGGTGGGCATTTGTTGGACCTGTTGGGACCCCATCGGGAGCGGGCTCTGCCTAACGTCAGAACAGCATTTTTTATAGTGGTGGTGAGCGTTATCCCATGGCTGGGAGGATTCTCTATCCAAAGCGCTCTCGTTTTTTTCTTTGTGACACACGCTGTAGTGAACACTATCCATCGAATATTTTTTCCCCGTGCTTTAATCTTTTTTGAATCTCTTTCAGAACCTGTCAACCAAGACCCGATTCTTACTCCCGGTAGCGCTGGGGTTCTCTATTCCGTGGCAGTCGCTGCGCATGACCGGCGTGAATTTGTTGAGATGGATGCTGTCCGGAACTTTAATGAATGGATGCCTCGTCCTGTTTCTTTGGATATCGAATCTATAGATTCCCGAGGGATTCGTGCCCTTCGTGAGGTGGGAGGGGGAATCCACCTTTCACGCGGAAAGGAAGAAATGAAAAACGCATTGGCCACACTCTTTTCTGAGGGGGATATTCCTCCCCCGGATATCGCCTCTGCTCTTCGAATTATAGGGGCGGTTGGATCAGGACAACGTTTGGTTGAGGGCAAGAGTCATTCCACTCCGGTGTTTTTACGGGTCCTTGCGGGCCCAGACCTTCCCAATCTAAATCGTTTACTTGAGGCCCAGGCAGAAGCCACCGCGTTGGCTGTGAAGCAAGGGGTGTCGACGCCTCAGCTCCTTTTGTCAGCGGGGGATGAAGAGGCTCAGGGCGTATTGGTCCGTTTGGGAGTTCTCCCTCAAGGTGTTTCGGTTCTGCCCTCTTCGAGGGGAACCTCGGGGACTGTATCCGCCCCCCTCTTGGACAACGGTTTCCGAATGTGGGAGAAAAACTTCCTTGGGGGGAAGGGCCCTCTGTTTTTGGTCGTTGGTCTCCCTCTGGGGTATCCCATTGCGGGGATGGGGGGCTTGGAAGAAAACTCAATCGTCAAGAACGCCCTCGAAACTTTATTCAGGCTTCTTGAAGAATTACGTCCAACTCCGGAAGATTTTTCTCTCTGGTTGGAAATGGCTGTTCTTGTTGCTCGCCAAGCGTAATCAGAGGGGTGGATTCTTCTTTCTCCAATAGGGAGTCTCCCCATGGGAAATAGAATAAGTGCGATTCGTGAAGGAACGGCTTTTCACAAAAATCGCGGAAAACACAGTTGACTTAGGATCCTCTCTTTACAATCACGCATAATTGGTTTAAAATTTCATGAATATTTAAACCGGAGGTGTGTGTTGTTTAAACGTCGGTTGGTTCTCCCTCAGACTCCTCGTCGATCCTTTTTCCTTTGGGGGCCGCGCCAAACCGGGAAAACAACACTTCTTAAAACCCTCTATCCCCGTGCTCACCGGTTGGACCTTCTGCGCAGTGACGACCTCATGCGATTTCTCCAACGTCCGGGGGCGTTCCGTGAGGAGGTTCGGGGTCTTCCCGAAAATAAATTGATTGTCGTTGATGAGGTCCAGAAAGCCCCGGGGTTGTTGGATGAAATACACTCGTTAATGGAGGACGAAGGGCGTGTCTTTGCGCTTTGTGGATCCAGTGCCCGGCAAATTCGCCGGAATCACGCGAACCTTCTGGGCGGACGCGCGTTGCGTCATGAGTTGTTTGGTTTAGTCTCAGCGGAGATAGGATCCGATTTTAATTTGGAACGGTGGACGAATGTGGGGCCGCTTCCTAGTCACTACACGCACGAAGATCCGGAGAACGCTATCCGGAGCTATGTGACGGATTATCTGCGTGAAGAAGTGATGCAAGAAGGGCTCGTTCGCCGGCTTCCGATTTTTTCAGATTTTCTTCGGATCGCGGCCATCGGGGATACGGAAGTTGTCAATTTATCGAACATCGCTCGAGAATGCGGCGTTTCGTCAGTGACCGTGAGGGACCACTTTGGGATTTTAGAAGATACGCTGATGGGGGCTTTTCTTCCCGCTTTCGTGCGTCGGGCCAAGAGGCGGATTCGGCAAGGCCCTAAATTTTATTTCCGCGATGTGGGAGTGGTGAACCATTTGGCTCGGCGGGGTCCCGTTCGCCCGGGGTCAGAAGCGTTTGGGAAGGCTTTTGAGAACTGGGTGTTCCACGAACTCTCGGCGCATCGAAGTTATCAGGGGGGATACTCCGATCTTTCCTATTGGCGGCTGACCACAGGGGCGGAGGTGGATTTTGTCCTTGGCGACGGGTCCGTGGCGATCGAGGCCAAAGGGAAGGCGCGGGTGACCTCGGACGATCTCAAGGGGCTCCGCGTCTTCCGCGAAGAACACCCCGATGTTAAAACATTATTGGTCGTTAGTCTGGAACCCCACACGCGGAAATTGGATGACGGAATTTGGGTTTTCCCCTTCCGTGAATTCGCGAAAAAATTATGGAAAGACGAATGGAACGTGACTCAGGGGCGGGTATCGTCATGAACGTCGAAAGTGTAAATAGGGAAAGTCTCCTATGAAGGCATTGTTAAGTATCGAGGCGACGGACGGTTCCGCCCGGGCGGGGACGCTTCGGTTGGCGCACGCCACGGTTCAGACTCCGCTCTTTATGCCTGTGGGAACCCAGGCGTCCGTCAAAACCCTGATTAGTGAGGATCTGGAAGGGTTGGGTTACGGGATGATTTTGGGGAACACCTATCATCTTTGGTTGCGGCCGGGGATTGATGCGCTGGAAGAGGCGGGGGGGCTCCACCGGTTTATGTCGTGGAAGGGGGCGATCCTAACGGATTCCGGGGGGTTTCAGGTCTTTTCGTTGGCCAACCGGCGTGACGTGTCGGAAGCGGGCGTAACCTTTTCTTCCCATGTGGATGGGGCACGTCATCATCTGACCCCTGAAAATGTGGTGTCGGCGCAGATGCGGATGGGGGTGGACGTTGCCATGTGTTTGGACGAATGCCCCCCCTATCCTTGCTCAGAGACTGAGGCGCGGGATATGATGGAACGGACCCTTCGCTGGGCGGCTCGGGCCAAGGCGGTTTGGGTTGGTCGGGGAGAATCCTCACTTAACACGAATCTTTTTCCCATTGCGCAAGGGGCGACATTTTCCGCTTTGCGAAAAGAAAGCGCACGGCGGACGGTGGAGTTGGATTTGCCCGGGTATGCCCTGGGTGGTCTATCGGTGGGGGAACCGCGCGACATGTTGGGGCCTATGATTGAGGCCAGTGTGAGCGAACTGCCGAAAGGAAAGCCCCGCTATTTGATGGGAGTCGGGCGGCCGGAAGATATGTTGGAAGCGGTGGAACGGGGAATTGATATGTTCGATTGTGTCTGGCCCACTCGGAACGGCCGAAACGGTCAGGCCCTTACCTCCCAGGGGCCGCTCAACCTGAGGACGAATGTCTGTCGTCGGGATGACCGCCCCCTGGACGAGTCGTGTTCCTGTCCTGTCTGCCAACGGTACACCCGTCGATATCTGGCGCATCTTTTTCGGGCAGGGGAATACGCGGCCCTTCGTTTGGTGTCTTTACACAATTTGGCCTTTATGTTAGACTTCACCCGCCAAATGAGGGAAGCTATTTTCTCGAGTCAGTATCGTTCCTTCAAGGCGGATTTTTTAGACCGTTACAGCACCGGGAACCGTTCTTCAACCAGCGGCACGTGAGCGGGATCCCCGAGCGACCCATTTCTTTTCGAGGAGATTTTATGAAATATGTGGCACTTGTTTCATTTTTCCTTTCCGCCCAGCCCCTGTGGGCCGCTGCTGAAGGGCCGGCCAAAGGCGGGGGCTTTATGACATTTGTCCCTTTGATTGCCATCTTGGGTATTTTCTACTTCCTTTTAATTCGGCCCCAGCAAAAACAGGCCAAGGAGCACCAACGCATGGTCAATGAGTTAAAGCGCGGTGACCAAATTCTTACCCAGGGCGGGCTCTACGGGACGGTCCAATCCGTCAAGGGGAAGGTGATCGAATTGAAAATTTCTGAAGAGACAAAAGTCATGCTGGCTAAAAGCTATGTGGCTCGTGTGGTTCAAGGCGATCCCGCGGTTGACGCTGAAGTGGTCCCCAACACGGCTCCTAAGGGCTAATTCCTCTCCATGCACCGCGCCTACTGGCGATCCATTTTAGTTCTTCTCTCGATTCTTACGGCGGGTTGGTTTCTTTTCCCTTCCTTTCGCTTTTATTCGCAGCCCCGCTCCGCCCAAGAAGACATGCGCCTCCGTCGAAACCCCTTGGTTGGGAAAATTTTAAATTTAGGATTGGATCTTCAAGGGGGGATTCACCTCCTTCTGGAATTACAGGTCTCCAAGCTTCCGGACGACCGGGTGGAAACGGTGAATGAAGCCATGGACCGGGCCATCGAGGTCATTCGGAATCGAATCGACCAAATCGGTTTGTCGGAACCCTTGATTGTTCGTCAAGGGGACAACTGGCTCGTGGTTCAGATGCCAGGTGTCAAGAATCGGGAACAAGCCAAAGACCTGATCGGGCGCACCGCTCTTCTCGAGTTTCGCTTAACGGAAGTGGGCGGTGTTCCCGCTCCGCTGTTGGCCAAAGCTCGGGATCTCAAGTTGGGACCCACGAATTTGCGGCCGGGAAGCATGCCGAAAGAAATTGCCGATTTACTTCTCCCAGGGACGGAACTTTTGGCTGGAAAAGAAGCGGATTTTTGGTTGGTGAAATCCACGGCCGAAATGACCGGTGGGGCTTTGAAAAACGCCCGGGTGGAGATGGGTAACGATTATTCTGGTTCGGCGCCCCATGTGTCCCTCGAATTCAGTGAAGAAGGGGCTAAGCGGTTTGCCGATTTAACCGAAGCGAACGTCAATCGGAACTTGGCCATTATTCTGGATGGAGTGGTTCAGAGCGCGCCGGTCATACGAACCCGAATCCCTGACGGTCACGCTATCATTGAAGGCCAATTCACCTCAGAAGATGCGAAATTTTTGAAGGCGGTGTTACAGGCCGGCGCTCTTCCCGCGCCTCTCGAAATTGTGGAAGAGCGGACCGTGGGGGCCACTTTAGGGGATGATTCGATTAAGGCGGGGTTGCGCGCGGGAGCCATTGGGTTAGGGTTGATTTTCCTCTTCATGGCGGTATACTACAAATGGTCTGGAATGTTGGCCAATTTAGCGCTTTTACTCAATCTCTTTTTGTTGTTGGGGGCCATGGCCATGTTCCACGCCACGCTCACCATGCCGGGCATTGCGGGTATTATCTTGACCATCGGGATGGCCGTAGATGCGAACGTACTGATCCTTGAGCGCATCCGGGAAGAGGTTCGTTTGGGGAAAACCCCACGGATGGCGGTGGACCAGGGGTATGCCAAGGCCTTTTCGGCCATTTTTGATGGGAACTTAACGACGATTATTGCCGCGGTTTTTCTTTTCCAATTTGGGACGGGGCCGGTGAAGGGGTTCGGGATCACTTTGCTGTTGGGTCTTCTCGTTTCCATGTTTACCGCCATCGTTGTCACTCACACTGTCTATGAACTCTGGATGATGAATCGAAACGTCCGGAAATTGAGCGTCTAAATGGAACTCTTCCACACTCCGAACTTTAACTACATCAAATACCACAAGATCTTTTTCGGTATTTCACTGATCCTGGGAATCGCCAGCATCGGTGCGGTCCTGTCTCGTGGGAAAAGTTTTCTCAGCATTGATTTTACGGGTGGAACGCTTATTCAAGGGTATTTTGAAAAAGAAGCGGTGCCCCTGGGTGACGTTCGTGCGTCGCTTGCGGAGGGGGGGTTGGTGGGGGCTGAACTCCAAAGTGTTCCGGAACACAACGCGGTCATCCTCCGCTTTAAAACGGAACAGTCGGACGTGGATCGCCAGGGTGTTGAAGACAAAGTTAAAAGTAGTTTTGCAAAATCATTTACCGAAAACCCCTTTGTCATTGAGCGGGCCGAATTTGTGGGTCCTGTGGTGGGGCGCCATTTGCTCGGGAAAGCGTCCTTGGCCATCTTTTTCTCCCTTTTGGGGATCGTTATTTATGTGGCGGTGCGATTTCGCAATTGGGTGTGGGGGGTTTCCGGTGTATTCGCTTTAATGCACGACGTCTTTTTGGCCACGGGGTTTATGGCCATCACGGGACGGGAATTGTCCATTGCGGTTATTGCGGCCCTTCTCACCTTGGCCGGTTATTCCATCAATGACACGATCGTTATTTTTGACCGTATTCGTGAAAACATTCGACTTCGAGGGCGGGTGAACAAAGAGGCGTTGGATGTATTGATCAATCGGTCCTGTAACGAAACCCTTTCGCGGACGATTATTACTTCCCTCACCGTGTTTTTAGTTTTGATCTGTTTACTCCTTTTCGGTGGTGAAGTCATTCGCGACTTTGCGTTGTCGCTCACCTTTGGTGTTGTGGTGGGGTCCTATTCCACCATCTTCATTGCCACTCCGATGGTTTTTCTGTGGCAGATTCGTCGGAACAAGTCGCTCCGTTGATCGGCGGGGGTGCGGGCGGCACCGCGGTGCGGTCCGTTAAAAAGATTCGCAAGTTTCGACTTCGCCCTCGTCCCAGCGCGATCCTTCGTAATTTAAAATCCCTCCTGGACGATACTCAAATCACCCCCGAACTTGAGAAAGCTGTGGAAACGGAAATCCTTTCTGTCCAAGAAGGTTTGGAGACGGCGGCACTCTTTGATGCCGTGACCCCCGCCCACGCTCCGGCGTGGATGGAACCCCTGTGGATTCCCGCTCCGGGTGAAAAGAAACCTTTTGCGCTGACCACGTTTGTGGTCACCATCGGGACCGATTTCGAGTCCAAACTGGGGGACGCTCTTTCCCGTGGGGAAGGCCTTCGAAGTCGTATTTTGACTTCTTTGGGAGAAGAATTGGCGGACCAGGCGGCCCACTTTATTGAGCGGTTGGTGGCCGAGGAAGCCCGGCGCGATTCGTGCGAGTTGGAACTCCGTCGGCTTTTCACGAATCCCCAAGACATTATGGCCACGTTGGAATTTTTGGACGCTGGGCGCCTTTCTATTTCCTATGACGCCGCAGGCCACCTTTCGCCGCGCTTCACGCGGGCCGGCGTCTTTCCCTGGGGTCCGCCCGCAAAGAAGAAAAAGTAGCGGCGCGGGCTCTCCCGTCCGATCCTCAGCTCCTTCATCGGAAGGAGGACCTTTGACATCATTCATACTTTCCCGTCGCGATCGATTCCTTTCCTTTGTCATCTCTTGGTTGGCGTGGGTCTGGATTCAGGTGATTGGCCGTACATCGCGGTTGCGCATACACGCGTCTCCTGGATTTCAAGAACAAACCCGTTGCGGGCGTCCTTTTATTTACGCTTTCTGGCATCGCTACCAAACGTTGATGCTGTTTGAAAAGAGGAAAAGCGGTGTTCACGTTCTCGTGAGTCGAAGTCGGGATGGCGAATTCGTGGCGCAAGCTCTCCATCGATTCGGTTTTAAAACGGTTCGCGGTTCGTCCAGTCGAGGAGGAGGAGCGGCGTTTAAAGCGTTAATTGATGTTGTTAAGAACGGTGAATGCGTGGCGTTTACGCCCGACGGCCCTCGTGGGCCTCTGCGGTCGATTCAGCCGGGCCTATTGGCTTTGGCCGCAAAAATGAAAATCCCTGTTGTGCCTCTCGCTTGGGCCGGGACTCGGACCAAAGAATTAAAAAGCTGGGACAAGTTCCTCGTTCCACTCCCGTTTGGTCGGTATGACGTGGTTTTTGGGGAACCCCTTGTTTTTAATGAATCCGGGCCGGAGGCTGAAATTGAATTACGTTCGGCCTTGAACGCTGTGGAAGAATCCGCCGCCCAACACCTCGCGGGAGACAGCGCCCCATGTTGACCCTTTATTCCCTCCTCTTTTTCCTTTTCTGGCCCCTCCTCTTTTTGGTATTTGTTTGGCGTTACGGGCTTCGACGTACCCTGCTAGGACTTCCAGAACGGTTTGGTTGGGGGGGGGAATGGCCAGCCCCTGGAGTGCTTTGGGTTCACGCGGCTTCTGTGGGAGAAGTGCGCGCGGCCGAAAGTTTTCTGCGCGCTTTACCTTCCCGTTTCCCTGGAATTCCTCGTCTTTTAACCACCACCACGGTGAATGGGAAAGAATTGGCGCAGCGTCTGGGTCTCGCTGAAATGGTAAGGCTGGCTCCCCTGGATCGGCCGAGCGCGGTCCAACGGTTGATTCAGGCGTGCCGTCCCCGTGTTTTGGTCCTCATCGAAACGGAAATCTGGCCCCATTGGCTCCGCACCCTGGCGGCGGCCCGGGTGCCGGTGGCTGTGGTGAATGGCCGAATTTCTGACGGAGCGTTCCCCCTCTATTACCGCTTGCGCGGTGTGTTGGAGCCGTTGTTGATGGGGATTTCCCGCGTGGGGGTTCAAAGTCCCCGGCACGCTTCCCGTTATCTTCAATTGGGCGCTCATCCTGAATCTGTGGTGATTACAGGAAATTTGAAGTTTGATGTTCCCCTTCCCGACCCCCAACGTCGATCCGCGCTCTGTTCTCTTTACGGATTTTCAGAAGGAGATCCCCTCTGGGTTCTGGGGAGCACCCACCCGGGCGAGGAATCCTCATTGCTGGATGTCTTCGTTTCCCTTCGTCGTCACTCTCCGACTTTACGGGTGGTGGTGGCCCCCCGCCATGTGGAACGGGCGGGGGAGGTGCATCGTCTTTTTTCCGAACGAGGATTTCGGACCGTTCTTCGCACGGAACTATCTGGATTTAACGGAACAGCGGATGTCGTTATCCTCGACACGGTGGGGGAATTGGCCGAAATTTATGGTCTCGCGACTGTGGTTTTTGTGGGGGGAAGTCTCGTTCGCCGGGGAGGGCAGAATCCCTTGGAAGCGGCCCGTTGGGGTGTCCCCCTGATCTTTGGGCCCCATATGGAGAACTTTCAAGAGATCGCCGCACTTTTCCAAGAGAACCAAGCGGCAATTCAAATCAAGGACGCGGCGGGACTTTATGAAACAGTGGCACAATTACTGGTTTCTCCCGAACGACGGGGAACAATGGGGGCGGCGGCGCGGTCTCTGGCGGACAGCCAACGAGGGGCCCTGGAAGCGAGTTTATCTCTTTTGAATGAGGCGCTCACCTTGCCTCCACGGTCCGTGGGGCGAGGGACTAAAAAACGTTGCGGGACTTGCTGACCATGGCTCCCGCTCGGATCCTGATGGTGCGATTATCGTCTTTAGGGGATGTTGTTTTGACCACACCCGTTTTGGCAGGGATCAAGTCTTCTTGGCCGGGGGCGCGGGTGACTGTTCTGACGAAAAAACAGTTTAGCCCAGTTTTCCTGGGGAACCCCCATGTGGATGAGATCGCGGTGTTTGAAGATCGAGGCGTGTGGGGGTGGATCCTTGAGATCCGTCGGCGACGGTTTGATGTCCTGGTGGATCTCCACGACACGATTCGATCTCGATTATGGTCCTTTTTCTCGGGGGCGGCCCAGAGGGTCCGTTACGACAAACGCTCAGCCGCGCGACGTCTCCTGGTCTGGTTTAAAAAAGATTCTCCTCGACTCCTGGTTGGGATTGTGGACCGGTATGGGGAATCCCTTTCTCCCTTAGGGATTTCCCTCGAGGATCGGACGCCCCGCCTTTATTTTTCACCGGAAGAACGGTTGTCCGCGGCATGGGAAACCCGTTTGGGGACTGGGCCTTTTATCGCCCTGGCCCCGGGGGCTCTTCACGCCACCAAACGATGGTTCCCCGATCGGTTTTCTGAAGTCGCTCATCGACTCTCTCTCCAGACGGGGTACCCCATCGTTCTCTTGGGGGCTCAGGCGGATGTTCCGGCGGCGGAAGCGGTGCTGCAGACCCTCCCCGGTCCGGTCCAAAGCCTGGTGGGGAAGACCTCCCTTCGGGAAATGATGTGGGTTCTTCGGAAATGCGCTCTTCTTATCTCCAACGATTCTGGGGCCATGCACGTGGGGGCGGCCCTGGGTGTTCCGACAGTGGCCCTTTTCGGCCCCACCGTTAAGGCCTTTGGGTTCTTTCCCACGGGGAAGGGGACCACGGTGGTGGAGGTTCCCTCCCTCGCTTGCCGTCCGTGTTCACTCCACGGTTCGACCCGATGCCCGCAGAAACATTTCCGATGTATGGGGGATATTTCTGTGGACCAGGTGGTGGCGGCGGCTAACGAACTTCTGTCGGTTGGACCCGCTGGGAAGCGTCCATGAAAATCCTTCATATTTTAGATGAGCGCTGGGATTCGGGACTGACCGCTTACGGCCTGGGGGTTGTCCAGGCTCTTAAAGATCGGGGGCACGACGTGTGGGTGGCTGCACGACCGGGGCGACCTGCCGCCCTTCAAGCGGAGTCCAAGGGGGTGTCGGTTTTTCCTTTGGGGTCCCCGCTCTCCCTCCGTCGTTGGGTAGGGAAAATGAATTTTGATCTCATCAATGCCCACACGGGAACCGGACATTCGTTGGGATTTTTTCTTTCACGATTTCGTCCCATGGCTTTGGTTCGAACGCGGGGCGAGGCTCGAACCCTGACGGTCCGACCTGGACAAGGGATACTTTTTCGGCAGACGGATGGCGTGATTGTGGCGTCCAAAATTTTGGCGGATTCCTACCGAGCGCGGTTTCCATTTCTTCTGGACCAAATTTCCTTGATTTATCCTGGGATCAATCTTCTTCCCTTTGAATCTGAACCGCCGGGGCCCCTTCGGGTTGGCATTTTAGGTCGCTTGGACCCGGTGAAGGGGCATGGGTTTTTCATCGAGGCGGTGGGGTTAATGAAAGATCGGCTCAAGGATGAAGTTTTTTTGATTGCCGGCGAAGAGAAGAATACCGCACAAAGTGAATTGCACCGACAAGCAGCCCAGCTGGGGGTGGAACGGTGGATTCAATTTTTGGGGCGTGTTCCGGACGCTGGGTCGTTCATGAACACGTGTCACGTGGGGGTCCTTGCGTCGGTGGAAAGTGAGGCGGTCAGTCGCGCGGCCCTCGAATGGTTGGCCCGAGGCCGGCCCTTGGTGGCCACCGACGTAGGAGCTCTTCCGGAAATGGTGACGAACGGTGACAATGGATTTATCGTTCCACCGCGCAACGCCACGGGATTGGCGCGGACCCTTCGGATTCTGTTGGACGACCCGGAACGCCGCAAAAAGATGGGGGCACGGGCCCGACGCACCGTAGAGTCCCGATTCAGCTTTCACCATTTAGGTGAAGAAACCGAAAAAGTTTACGAGGCCGCGTTGTCCCGTCGACGGGGGAAGAAAGCGTGAGGTTTCATCGGATCCTTCACCTCAATACGGAACGGGGGTGGCGAGGGGGGGAACGTCAAACGCTCTTGTTGGCGATGGAACTTCGTCGGCGCGGGCACTTCAACTGGATCGCGGCTCGTCCAGGTGAACCGTTGGCGCTGGCCGCAGAAAAAGAGGGGTTGTCGGTGTTTCCCGTGCGTCCTTGGGGGGAGTGGGATTTTTGGACGGCCGCCCGGTTGGCCCGGTTTGCCCGAAAGAACGGGGTGTCGATTTTCCACGCGCACACAGGGCATGCGGTGGGGTTGGGGGCGTTAGCGGTTCGAGGAACAAGCATTTCATTGCTGGCCACTCGGCGGGTTAATTTTCCTCTGGGCTCGGGGTTCTTCAGCCGGTGGAAATACAGGAGGCTGAAAGCCTTGGCTGTTTTATCATCGGCAATCTACCAAAAAGCTGTTGCGGGGGGGATCCCCGCGTCGAAAATCGTCGTTATCCCCAGCGGGATCGATTCCGCGGGGTATCCCCACGTCCACGACAGAGATTCTTTTCGCCGGAAACTTGGGTTTTCAAGTGAGGACCTGTTGATCGTCACGGTGGGGGCTCTCGATCTCCAGAAGGATCAGGCCACTTTTTTGCGTGCGGCAGCGCTTGTGGCCCCAGCCTTTCCCCAGGCCAAATTCCTTTTGGCAGGGGAGGGACCTTTACGAAGAGAGCTGGAGGGATTGACACGAGAACTCAAAATGAGTGATCGGGTGTTCTTTTTGGGACACCGTCCAGAGGTGCTAGAATATACAGCTATGGCGGACGTGTTCGTGCTTGCTTCAGCGGAGGAGGGTTTGGGTACGGCCCTACTTGACGCTTTAATAATCGGCGTGCCGACCGTGGCCACGGCGGCGGGTGGAATCCCTGATCTTTACGGAGGTCCCCATGTCCCCGAATTGTGCGCGCCCAGGGATCCAGGAGCGTTGGCCAGAAATATTCACTATGTTTTGGGCGATCGCGACGAAAGGTCCCGTCGGGTGATTTGCGGGCATGAACGAAGCCGTCTTTTTACGGTCCTCGCCATGGGGGACGCCTACGAAAAATTTTATGACATCCACCAGCCCTTTCCTGTGCCCCTCCGGCCGAACGTATGAAAGATAACGTTGCTCCGCATCTTTCCGCCATATTGATTGTGAGAAACGAAGAGCGGGATCTGCCTGGATGCTTGGAGAGTTTGCGGGGTGTGGCCGACGAGATTGTTGTGGTCGATAGTGGTTCCACGGACCGGACCGTTTCCATTGCCCAAGAGTTTGGGGCCCGGGTGATCCATCGGGATTTCGCGGGGTTCGGCCCCCAAAAACAATTTGCGTTGGAGCAGGCCACGGGGGAATGGGTCCTTAACATGGATGCGGATGAACGCCTCAGCCCTGCTCTTCAGGACGAAATCAAATCGGTTCTTGCCGGGGAACCCGCGGTCCACGGGTACCACCTTAGGTTTCAAAACGTTTTTTTGGGCCGTCGGCTTCGGTTTGGGGGACTCTGGGGAGAAAGGCATCTTCGCCTGTTTCGGCGCGACAAAGGTCATTATGTGGGGAAAGAAATTCATGAGGGGATCTCCGTTGTTCCTCCTCTGGGAAAACTCCGTTCCCGGATTCTGCATGAAAGCTACCGGAATTTTTCGGAATATTTGGACAAATGCAATCGGTATTCAGGTCTCATCGCCCGGGACAAATTTCGTCAGGGGAGACGGTTCACCTTGTGGACGCACGCCCGGTTGCCATGGGAGTTCGTCATTCGCTATGTCGTCAAACTGGGGTTTCTGGATGGGAACGCCGGTTTTATTTACGCGGTTTTGAGTTCCTATTACACCTGGTTAAAACTGGTTCGCGTCATGGAGGGGGAAGTCGATGGTCGGTGAATCGTTGGCGGTTTTGGGGGGCCTGGCGGCCCTCGGTGTTTCGGCCCGATGGAATTGGTGGCGGTTCCCCGCCACGGGTCTCCCGATCCTGATGTACCACAAGGTGGGAAATCCCCCGGCGGGCTCACGCCTTAAAAAACTGTGGGTTTCAGTGGACGATTTTCGCTGGCAAATGGACTATCTCAAGAAACGGGGATACGAAGTCCTGACGTTGCGTCGGGTGGTGGAAGATCAGGCGGCTGGCCGCGCGATCCCCCCGTCAGCGGTGGTCCTGACTTTTGACGATGGCTACCGCAACAATATAGAAAACGCCTTGCCGGTTCTTCGCGCGGTGGGGTTTCCCGCCACGGTGTATGTGGTGGTCCATGCGGTGGGCCGGGACAACTTTTGGCACGATCCGTCCAGTGAAGTGCGCTTGCCCATGCTTTCCTGGGAAGACATTCTCATCTTGAGGGACGCTGGGTGGGATATTGGGTCGCACACGTTGACCCATCCACGCCTCGCTCGGCTGTCTTTGGAAGAGGCGAATCATGAAATCGTTGAAAGCCGGCGGATCCTCGAAAAGAAGGTGGGCGTGTCGCCTGTTTCCTTTGCCCATCCCTACGGGAACGGGGCGGACCACCTTGAAATCCGACGGCGGATTCAAGACGCGGGGTATCGGACCGCTGTTTCCGTTCACCGGGGAAAAGGGGATCTGACGAAAGATCCTTTTTGTTTGAAACGAATTTTTGTTCGCGGCGATGACACGCGCTGGGATTTCCACCTGAACCTCACCCGTGGGCAAGCGCGGTTCTAAATGAAGATCCTGGTGATCCAATTGCGGCGAATAGGGGATGTGATTGTGACCACCCCAGCGATTGACGTTCTGCGCCACAGGTTTCCCGATGCCCAAATAGATTTTTTGGTGGAACCCGCGGCCGCTCCGATTTTGGATAATTACCCGGGTCTCACGGAGCGCCTGGTTTTTGAAAAGAGTAAATTTCTGCATTGGGTTCGTGAACTACGTGGTCGCCGTTATGATTGGGTCTTGGATTTTATGAACAACCCCCGCACCGCCCAGATGACGTGGTTGAGCGGTGCCCCCGTTCGTGTGGGGTTTGTCGTTCCGTTTTGGAGTCTCGTTTATACCCATCCGGTGCCCCGTCCGACCGGAGACGTCTACGCGGTTCAAAATAAATTTGCGCTCCTTCGGCGGTTGGGATTATCGGTCCCTGACGTGAAGCTTCCTCGTCTTCCCGTCCGAGAAACGGAGTTGGACGACTTGCGCGACTGGTGGACCACGTCCGAGTTGGACAAGGCCACGGAACGTGTGGCGGTCATGCCCAAGCATCGGCACCAAATTCGTCAATGGCCCGCTGAGAAGTTTCAGGAAACCATTCGTCGCCTTCTTTTAAGGCCCGGGCGATCCATCGTTTTAGTGGGGGGAAGCGACGAACGGGCTTATCTTGAAGTCCTAGCGCGAAAATTTTCATCCCGTGTTTCGATCCTTCCTGCGGGAACCCTCCACCGGGCGGCGGCGGTGTTGTCCCGTTGTCATGTGGCGGTGACGAACGATTCGGGGTTGATGCATCTGGCGGTGTCGGTGGGGACACCTACGGTAACAGTCTACGGCCCGACATCGCCGGTGTCCTGGAACCCCCGTCAACCACCCCACCGCTACGTCCAAGCCGATGGATTGGCCTGTTTGGTCTGTAACCGGGACCGCTGCCCGTTCGGCCACGAATGTATGGAATGGGTTTCCCCCGACCGGGTGGTTCAAGAAACCGAAGCCGTCCTTGGGGCGGCCCGAGACGTGTAACGTGTCTTTCTCCTTTCCACCCCCGCGCGGCGCGGGGGGTGTTTTGTGGCGGGTTTTGATGGGTGGGCCGGCGTTCCTTTTTCAGGGAATGGCCCGTGTTCGGGAGGCGGCCTACGCCCGGGGGATTTTTGAAACCGTTCGAGTTCCCGTCCCGGTTTTTTGCGTGGGGAATCTGACCGTGGGGGGGTCCGGCAAAACACCGGGTGTGGTGTGGCTCTTGGAAGAGCTTAAAAAACGGGGGCACCGTCCGGCCGTGGTGAGCCGGGGGTATGGCCGGAGGGACAGAACGCCGGTGGTTCTTGTTCCGAATCGAGGGGAGACGGTCCCAGGGGTGGAGAAGATCGGGGATGAGCCGCGTTTTTTAGCGCGCCGGTCGGGGGTGTCCGTGGCTGTTGGTTCGGATCGGGCCCAAGCGTGCCGGCGGGCCTGGGAAGAATTTGATGTGGATTGTCTGGTGATGGATGATGGGTTTCAACATCATCGAATGTTTCGGGATCGGGACCTGGTTTGCCTGGACGCGAAATTAGCCTCGAGCGTTTTCTTGGAGGAGTGGCCCACTCCGCTTCTTCCCGCGGGACCCTGGCGGGAGAAACCGGAGGCGTTGAAACGAGCTCACGGGATTTTTCTCACTCGGGCGGAGGGCCTTTCGACCGATCGTTTGGGGGCGCTTCAAGCCCACCTTCGGGGAAGGGGTCTTGCCAGTGTGGCGGTGAAGGGGCGCTTGACGTTTTGGGAAAATTTAACGGGGAAGGAGATCCCTTCCGTACAACTTCAGAACCAGCGGCTTTTGGCCTTGTCCGGATTGGGGGACCCCGCTTCTTTTGAATCGGCTTTGGTCCGTTTCGGGGCTTCTGTTCAGGGACAACGGTATGGGGACCACCATGTTTTTTCCTCCCGGGAGTGCGCGGGCGTTTTGGAAAGAGCCCGTCGGGAAGAGCGTCGTGTTGTCGTCACAGAAAAGGACCGGGAACGTCTTCCCGAATTGTTTCCGGCGATCGTGGCCCGGTTGGAGTGGGAATGTCTTGAGGAGGGATGGAACCCGTGGATCGAATCCGTTTTTTCATAGAATACCTGGCGCTCCGGTTTCTCTATGGGGTAATGGGTCGCCTTCCCTATTTTCCTGGGAACACCATGGGGCGCGCTTTAGGCCGTGGGGTGGGGTTCCTTTCTTCGCGTCGAACCCAGGTGGCGGCCACCAATCTGCGGGCGGCTTTTCCTGAACAAAAGCCGGAAATCATTCAGGCCTGGACCCGTGGGGTCTGGTCTGAGTTGGGGGCCAGCGTGTGGGAGTTTGCCCGGCTGGGGGTTCTTTCAACGGCAGAATTTGATCGAGAGGTTCGGGTGGTGGGCGCTGAGCATTTGCGGGCGGCTCACGCCCAAGGGAAAGGGGTCGTCCTCTTTACGGGTCACCTGGGAAATTGGGAATACACGTCCTGGGCGACGGCTCGCGCTGGGTTTCCCACCGCGGTGATTGCCCGGCGCATGAAGAACCCTTTTGTGAACGACTGGATTACCGCTCTTCGGAAACGGTCCGGGTGCGAGGTCTTGATGCATAAAAATGCGGTGCGTGAATCGTTCCGACACCTGTCATCCGGGGGGCTCCTGGGGCTGCTTTTCGATCAACGCATCACCGCGGGAGGTTTGCAAGTGCCTTTTTTCGGCCGTCCCGCGCACACCACGGGATTGCCAGCCTTGGTGGCCCTTCGCCTGGGATGTCCGATTCTTCCGGTTCGGAGCTGGCGTGAAAAAGGCCGATTGACAGTGGAGATGAATCCTCCGCTTCCCATTGAACCAGGTCCTTCCACCCCGGAACGGGTGGACGCTGTGACGCGGCAGATGACGGCAGTGCTGGAAGGATGGATTCGCGAACGGCCCATGCAATGGCTCTGGATTCACGATCGGTGGAAACCGTGAGCGAGACACCACTCTTTGGATCGTCCTTTTACAAGGGGAACCGCTGGTCGCTTAACCCAAAATCCCCAGTTGAATCACGGGATTCGACAAAAAAATCGGGCCTTTTTCCTTCCCAAAAAAAGTTTGTCCGTAGTCCCCGCGACCGCGCGAGCGGAAGTGTGACGGCGCTAGCCAGGAATGCCAAGGGGGATTGGCCCGCGTGGGAGCGGCCTACGACCTGCACTTTTTTGTTCGTAAAAAAGACCGCTTTTTTCGTCTCGCATCAGCGGCTCTGCCGCCTCAGGTGCCAGGCTCTCTGAGCCTGGCCGGTCCTCGCGCTCAACTGGGGATTCCGGGTTAAGCGCTTTTGTTTTCGATAGATGGAGAGGGGATGTCTTTCTCTTTCGTGGTGGGAACGCTTTGGTGTTGGGGAAATAGGATCGTGGCGTGGATGGTCTTAGGCCAGATCCGTTGTGAAAATAATAAAAAGTGAGGTAACAAACGTGATCGCACGGTGGCGTGTGTTTTTAGGTTTCATTGCGGGGATTGTTTTCCTTTTCTTGTCCCATGTGGATCATTGGCCGAGGGCGGTGGGGGGGCTCTTGATCGCACTCCTTGGTCTGTTGCTCCGGGGGTGGGCGGCGGGCTATTTGGAGAAAGGAAAACGTTTGGCTCAAGACGGTCCTTATGCCTGGGTCCGGCATCCTCTTTACACGGGAAGTTTCTTCATGGCCGTGGGGTTTTGTGTGGCGGGCACCGGCGTGGTCCCCACAGCCAGTGTCATCCTTTGGGGGGTCTTCCTGTTCCTCTTCGGCTGGATTTATCCCCAGCGAATTATCGTGGAGGAGCAATCCCTGGAAAAGCATTTTGGCGATGCGTGGCGAACTTTTACGGGGCGAAACCGGCGTTTCCTTCCGAGCCTTCATCCCTTCCGTCGCGAAAACGCGGACCGGTTCCAATGGTCTCGTTACCTCAAAAATAAGGAGTACAACGCGGCGGTGGGATGGGCAGCCGGAACCGCCGTCATTGTTTTGAAGGGAATCGCTGGATTGTGACGCCTTCCCGTTGGGCCGTTGCGTTTTTGTTTTTGGGGTTTATCCCCATGGCCCACGGGGAGGGGATCGTTGTGTCCACGTCCCCTTCCTTTGTGTTTCAATGGAGGGAGGAACCTGTCCCCCCTTTTGCCGTGGGGGAATCCATTCGCTACATCATTAAATACGGTCTTATTCCCGCCGGTTTTGCCACGCTCGAGGTTGTCTCCACTGAAACGGTGGCGGGCCGGCCGACCTACCGGATCCTGTCCGAAGCCAAAACCAACAAGGGGATGGATGTCGTTTTTAAAGTTCGCGACACGAATGAGTCGTGGATCGACGCGGAGAGTCTCTGTTCCCTTCAATTTCGCCAGGACATTCGTGAGGGGCGCTACACGCGCCGGGTGGAAACGACCTACGATCATCCCGGCCGTCGTTTCCTCTACAAAAAGTGGCGCAAGGGGAACGAATCGGTTCAGGAGGGGGCCATCCCCCCTTTCGTCCATGACGTCCTTTCCAGTTTGTATTACATCCGAACCCGGCCTCTGGAAGTGGGGAAAGATTTCACAATGGACGCTAATTCAGGGGCCACCACCTGGCCCCTGTCCGTTCATGTTCGGGCGCGTGAACAAATAAAGGTGCCGGCCGGGACGTTCGACTGCTTTCACCTGGAACCCGTCCTGGCTGGGGACGGAATTTTCCAAGCCAGTGGACGCTTGGAAGTTTGGGTCACCGTGGATCCCCCCCATATTCCCGTTCTCCTCCGCTCCCGGGTGATGGTGGGCGCTTTTGATGCGGAGATGACGGAGTTTCGACCCGGACCGGTTCCTGATCCCTCTGTAGAATCCATCGCCCCGCCCTCTCCCGAGATGGGCGCCCGTTAACGAGATTTGTTTTAGTATAATCCGCCCATTCGCTTCAATTGTTTGATCCTCAGAGGAGGCTCTTCCTGTGACTTACGAACTCTCATTTCGTGATGCTCTTTCGACCGGTTGGAACATTACCAAAAGCCGATTTCCACTCTTGCTGGCGTTTATGGCGACCTTCTTGCTGCTGGGGGGACTTCGCGCTTTTCTGGGAGAGAAGATGGAATCCCAAATGCTTAATGTCATTATCGGAATCGGGTTTAATGTGTTCAGCTGGTATCTCACCTTTAATGCATTGGGGATTTCCTTGAAACTGATTGACAGTAAGCCTGTGGAATACGCGGATCTCTGGCGGCCGCAAAACAAATTCTGGTTTTACGTTCTGGCGACCCTTCTTTACGGGGTGATCACCGCGTTGGGAACCCTGTTGTTGGTTGTCCCAGGAATAATCCTTGGACTCATGTTTATGTTTTATGGATACGTGATGATTGAAAAGTCGCTCGGGCCCATTGAAGCGCTTCAAGAGAGTAAACGCTTAACCCAGGGGGTGAAAATGGATCTCTTCCTTTTTTCTCTCCTCGCCATTGGTCTGAACCTTTTGGGAATGTTGGCGTTGTTGGTGGGGGTGTTCGTCACAATGATCGTCACGTATTTGGCCATTGCTCACCTCTATCGCCAGCGCACCCGCGCTCTGGAGTTGACTCCCGCGGCATGATCGATCTCGCGACGCGCGTACGATCCTTCCCCGGGTTGCCCGTCCTTGTGGTGGGCGACCTTATGGTGGACCGTTACATTCGCGGGGCGGTGAGCCGTCTTTCCCCTGAGGCGCCCGTTCCCGTGGTGGATGTCCATCATGAGGAATTCATGCCCGGTGGAGCAGGAAATGTGGCGGCCAACATCGCCGCCCTGGGCGGCCACCCCATTCTGGTGTCCCTGGTGGGTGACGATTCCGACGGAGAGCGTCTCCTCTCCTCTCTCAGGGAGAGGGGGGTGGATGTTTCTGGAATCGTCAGGGACCCGTCCCGCCCCACCATTATAAAAACCCGTGTTTTGGCGGGTCATCAACAGGTGGTTCGCTTTGACCGGGAAAACCGAGCCCCCTTTCCCCACGCTCTTGTGGATCGTTTGTTGTCCAGTGTTCGGGACCGGTTGTCCCCTTCGAAGGGGGTCGTCCTATCGGATTATGGGAAAGGGATGGTGAGCGCCCGTCTTTTAAAAAACGTTCTTGGGTGGGCGCACCGCCAAGGCAAGCTGGTTACGGTGGATCCCAAAATCGAACATTTTCTGCGTTACCGAGGGGTCGATTGCATCACCCCCAATCTGAAAGAAGCCACGGAGGGGGTTCGGGGCCTTCCTCCCCAGAGTGATTCCGATGTGGACGCGTTGGGACATCGGATCCTGCGACGGCTTCGATGTCATTCTGTTCTGATCACCCGCAGTGAACGGGGCATGAGTCTTTATCGGGAGAAAAAGCCGCCTCTCCATATCCCGTCCCAGGCACGGGAAGTCTTCGATGTGACCGGCGCGGGGGATACCGTGATCGCCACCTTGAGTCTGGCCCTCGCCGCGGGTGTTCCCTTGGGGGAAGCCGCGCGTTTGGCCAATGTGGCGGCAGGTGTTGTGGTGGCCAAGTTGGGGACCGCGACGGTGAGCCCCCGGGAACTCCTTTCCGCGCTGAAAACCAAGGGAGTCTCATGAACGTTTTGGGGGTGATCCCCGCTCGTTTCGCGGCGCAACGATTTCCAGGAAAACCTCTGGCCCCGATCGCGGGCCGACCGATGATCTGGTGGGTTTGGAACGCCGCACGGAAGGCTCTGCCTCGGGTTGTGGTCGCCACGGACGACCCGCGTATCGTGGAGGCGGTCCGTGGGTTTGGGGGAGAATCCCTCCTCACGTCAAACAAATGCCGAAGTGGAACCGACCGGGTGGCCGAAGTCTCTCGTCGAATAAAAGCGGATCTCTATCTCAATATCCAAGGGGACGAACCTCTCATGACCGCACGGACCCTTCGAAAGGTTTTGGCCCTCCACCAGGACCGATCGGTGGTTTTGGGAACGGTGGCCACGGCATTGACGGCCGCGGATTGGTCGGACCCAAACGCTGTCAAAGTTTTGCTGGATAAGCGGGGGGACTCGCTTTACTTTTCCCGTTCCCCCCTGCCGTATTTTCGCGAGGGAGCCCCCGCATTCCCTCCCCGCAATCGATTCCTGTATAAGCACCTGGGCGTGTATTCCTACCGTCCTGAAACATTGCGGGCCTTTGTTCGTTGGTCTCCGGGATTCTATGAAGGGGCGGAAAAGTTGGAGCAGTTGCGTGCCTTGGAAAATGGGGTTCGTCTGCGCGTGGCGGTGACCCCCGACGATTCCATTGGCGTGGACCTTCCTGGGGACGTGGCCCGGGTGGAAAAAATTTTGAAACGGCGGGGCACAGGGTCGTGAGTCCGTCAACGGAAAGGAAGGGAGGAACGATGGCTAAGTTTATTTTCGTGACGGGCGGCGTGGTGAGTTCTCTGGGAAAGGGGATCGCGGCTTCGTCTCTCGGTCGATTGTTAAAAGCCCGGGGGTTGAACGTGACCATGATCAAATTGGACCCCTATTTAAACGTGGATCCGGGGACCATGAGCCCCTATCAACACGGGGAAGTCTACGTCACGGAAGACGGTGCGGAAACCGACTTGGATTTGGGGCACTACGAACGGTTTATCGACGTAGACATGTCCCGGGACAACAATTGCACGTCTGGACAGATTTACGAAACCGTTTTGGCGAAGGAACGCCGCGGGGAGTTTTTGGGAAAGACCGTCCAGGTGATTCCCCACATCACGAACGAAATAAAAAGTCGCCTCTTCCGCGTGGCCAAAGGCCGCGATATTGTGATTGTGGAAGTGGGGGGGACCGTGGGCGATATCGAGTCCCTCCCTTTCCTGGAAGCGATCCGCCAGATGAGGATCGACGCGGGTCGTGACAATGTGCTCTATATTCACCTGACGCTTGTTCCCTACATCAAAGCGGCGGAGGAACTGAAGACGAAACCCACCCAGCATTCGGTGGGCAAGTTGCGCGAGATCGGGATTGAACCTGATATCATCATTTGTCGGACCGACCGCCCGTTGGGTCAAGAGATTCGGGAGAAGATAGCGCTCTTTTCCAGTGTGCCGGATGACGCGGTGATTGAGGCTGTTGATGTGGACACCATTTATGACGTGCCGCTCATGTTTGAACACCAAGGGTTGGATGAGTTGGTTCTCATGCTTTTGCGTCAGCGCAGTCCCACAAAAGATTTGGCGACTTGGAAAAGCATGGTGGAAAAAATTCGGAACCCCAAGCACCACGTGACCATCGGCGTCGCGGGAAAATATGTTGAACTGAAGGACGCTTACAAGTCCATCGGAGAGGCTCTTCTTCATGGCGGGTTGGCTAACGACACCAAGGTGGTCGTCAAGTACCTGGATGTGGAGGACAAAACCCTGGAAGCGCAACTTCTCCAAGTGGACGGAATCTTGATTCCCGGCGGTTTCGGCGATCGAGGGGTCGAAGGAAAAATTTCGGTGGCGAAATTTGCGCGAGAACACCAAATTCCTTTTTTTGGGATCTGTTTGGGAATGCAGTGTGCTGTCATTGATGTGGCGCGCCACTTGGCGAAACTTTCTAAAGCCAACTCGACGGAATTTGCGTCAAAAACTCCCCATCCTGTCGTGGGCCTTATGAATGAGCAAAACAAAATCACCCAATTGGGGGGCTCCATGCGGTTGGGGGCCTATCCTTGTCGGTTAAAGGCGGGTTCCTTGACGCACAAAGCCTATGGACGGGACATAGTTCACGAACGTCATCGCCATCGCTATGAGCTGAACAACAAGTATCGCCCGGCTCTGGAGAAAGCGGGTCTGCGGGTGGTGGGGGAATACCCCCGGCTTCATTTGGCCGAAGTGGTGGAACTTAAAAATCATCCCTGGTATGTGGCGGTTCAATATCACCCGGAACTGAAATCCCGGCCCCTTCATCCGCATCCGCTCTTTCGGGATTTTATTGCCGCGGCGCTTCACCGACTTTCTCCTCGAAATCATTAACGGCTTTCAACCTGGGGTGGGAAATGGAATCAAGCGGGAGGCGGAGTCGGAGGTGGGTGTGGGGGACCTACACCCTTTCCGTGGTGTGGGTGGGGGGAATTTTGTTCTCTATCCACGGGTCGCTTGTTTCTTCTCGCGGGGAGTGTTTCCGCCGAGAAGGGCGGCGATTGGCCCAGGTGTGGGCCGAACGATTGGCGGAAGCCGGATCGGATCTTCCCCGGCGTTCCCGGCTTCTCCGCCGTTTCGCGGGAGAGATGGATACGCGAGCGGCCGTTCTCCTCAACGAACAAGGCCAGCCGTTGGAAACCCAAGGTGATCCTGTTTCTCTTCCTGTCCTTCCTTCTCTTTCTGAGCCTTCCGATAAGTCCCTTTCCTCTGATTCCTGGGTTTTCTGGGCGCCTCTTTGGGTAGACGGTCGTCGATCCGGGATGTTGGTTTGGGTTCGGAACAGTCAAATCCTCCATGCCGATCGATCCCGGGACCGATCCGGTCTCTTGGCGGCATGGGCCTGGTGGGCCGCGGTGGGGGCCGTTGGGGCCGTTTTTTTCTCCCGTGAGGCATAAACCACTGGACAAATTTGTGTTCTGGATGTAAATAGTTGGTAATGGAATCCCTGGTCAAGTCGCTCTCTTCCCTGACACCCTGTTCCCGGATCCGGTCCGAAAAATCCTTGTTTTTCCCCTTCCCGGATCTGCCATGATCCCACGCCTTCCCAGCGGACGTAAAACCGCCCAAGAAATCCTATTGGAAGCGCGGCTTATTTCCTCCGAAAACATGGCGCTGGCGGAGAAAGAAGCGTCCCAAACGAGCCGCCCCATTCAACAAATTATTATCGATAAGAAGTGGGCCGACAAGGTGGATGTTCTTCAGGTCCTTTCTCGGGAGTGGCGGACCAAGGCGGTGGACCTTGCGGAAATGGAAATTGATCCGGAGGTCGTTCGCCTCTTATCTGAGGCCACGACGCGAAAACATATGGTCATTCCCTTCGCAAAGGAGGACCAGGTCCTCCTTCTGGCCATGGCCGATCCCCGGGATTTCATGGTGTCCGAGGATATTCATATTAAGACGGGGTTGGAAGTTCAGCGTTACCTGGCCATGCCCGAAGATATTTTTCATGAACTGGATAAGGTCTACGGGATTTCCGGAAGTGGGCAGGGAGCGGAACTGCTTAAGTCCGTAACGGACGCGGTCATCCCCGATGTGGATGGCACGTTGGAACGGGTGCAGGAAAAAACGGATGTGACCGAAGTGGACGCCTCCGCGCCTGAAGTTGAAAAAATCGTGAACGGCATTATTCTTTCTGCGCTGGGTCAAAAATCATCGGATATTCACATCGAGCCTTTTGAGGATCCCGCGGGGCGGAATTCCCGCGTGTTGGTTCGGTTTCGAGTGGACGGATTTTTAAAACCTGCCAATTTCCAAATCCCTTGGACATACCGGAGCGCCGTAATCGCGAAGATCAAGATCATGACCAACTCTATGAATATTACCGAACGGAGGATTCCCCAATCGGGCCGGATCCAAGTGATGGCCAAAGGGAATCCCATCGAATTTCGTGTGGAGATCGTGCCCACGGTGTATGGGGAATCTGTTGTCATGCGGATTTTGGATCGGAAAGCTGTTCAAGTGGACATTAAGAAACTCGGTTTTTTCCCTGACACTTTGGATCGTTTTTTGGCTTTGATGGCCGGTGTGGGAGGAAAAAAGAATTTCGGAATTGTTCTCGTGTGTGGGCCCACCGGGTCGGGGAAGTCGACCACGTTGTATGCGGCCCTTAACCACATTAACAGGCCGGACATCAAAATATTGACCGCTGAAAATCCCGTTGAATACAATCTGGATGGGATCGTTCAAGTTCAAGTGAACCCCGATTTGAAATTGGGCGAGGACAAATGTTTTGATTTCGCCACGGCTCTTCGCTCCTTCCTTCGTTTGGACCCCGATGTGATCATGGTTGGTGAAATCCGGGATCAGGAAACCGCGCATATCGCCATGGAAGCGGCCATGACGGGACACCTGGTGTTTTCAACGATCCATACCAACGATGCTTCCTCCACTGTGACGCGGTTGGTGGATATGGGCATCCCCGCGTTCATGGTGGCGAGCACGCTCAAGTGCGTTTTGGCTCAGCGGCTTTGTCGCCGCATTTGCCCCGATTGCCGTACGCCGCGGGCCCCGACAGTCGATGAAATCGCCATTTTTAAAACCAATCACGTCACACTCCCCCCAGACGCACAACTTTTCCAGGGGGCGGGATGCCGAACCTGCAATGGATCGGGGTTTAAAGGGCGGCTTGGAATTCACGAGCTTTTGGTGGTGGACGATACGGTTCGTCTTGGCATGTTGAAAGAGATGACGGCCGATTCGATTCGTGACGCGGCGGTGAACCAATCCCCACAAAAAATGCGGACCATTCTCACGGACGGATTTCAAAAGGTTTTGGAGGGACAGACCACCGCTCGTGAAGTGTTGGGCGGCGCCTCAGAAATTGCCGAAGAGGTCGCCAAAAAAGCCACCGAATGACGGGACCCCAACGGTTGCGAAGGGGGAATGGGTTGAAAGTCCTTTTTGCTGGAGAGTCTTTCCCCAAACAATGACTTCCCGAAAATTTGACGCCATCGTGATTGGTGGAGGTATTACCGGGGCCGGGGTCTTACGGGATTTGGCGTTAAGAGGGTTCCGCGCCCTCCTATTGGAAAGAGGTGCCCTGGGTGCCGCGACCACTGCAGCGTCCAGCCACCTGATTCATGGGGGTGTTCGTTACCTCCTCTACGACCGCCTGACCACCCACGCGACCTGTTGGGATTCGGGTCTCATCGCGCGTATCGCTCGCCCGCTCCTCACACGACTCCCTATTCTGTGGCCGGTCTATCGTGATCATCGACGTGGTTTGGAGACGGTGGAAACCCTTCTCGAATCCTATGACCCGTTTCAACGGTTGAAAGGGGGGAAAATCCATCTTCGCCTTTCGGCCCAGGAAACACGTCGTCTGGTTCCTGCACTCAAAAAAGAGGGACTTCGCGGGGGGCTCCTCTTCGACGAATATTGGGTGGACGCGGTCCGTCTTGTAACGGCCAACGTGGACGACGCGCGCCGGAATGGCGCGGAAGTTCGAGTGGGGGCGGACGTTGTTGGTTTTGAAAGGGGAAAGGATCGTCCCACTCCGGAATCGGGTGTGCGCGTCCATTTTTCTACAGGGGAAGAGGCGACGTTCTGGGCCTCGGTGATCATCAACGCGGCGGGGCCTTGGGCGGATCAGGTGGCCTCCCTAGCGGGAGCCACCCTCGACCTGCGACGGCAAAAAGGGTCCCATTTGGTTTACGATCGTTGTCCACCGATGGTGGGGAACGGTCCTCTTGGCGTGGGGCTCTTGCTCGAGGCTGTGGACCGGGAGCGTTATGTGTTCATTTTGCCAGGACTAGAGAAAACGCTGGTGGGTCCCACGGATTTGAACGATTCGGAGGGGATGTCTCAACTCAAAACAACCGGGGAAGAGATTCAATACCTCCTGAGCTCCTGTCAACGTTATTTTCCGGATTTTCCCATCCGATTTGACCGGACGGTTGTGGGTGCCAGGCCGATTTTGGGGCAGCGGGGTCCGGAAAAACTTTTGTCCCGGGGTTTTCGGGTGGTGGATCATGGGGTGGAAGGGGGGCCCGATCGTTTGATCACCGTGGCGGGAGGAAAAATGTCAGACTTCCGTCTGATGGGTGAGGAAGCCACCGATGCGGCGGCTCGATATATGGGACCGGGCGGTCCCGGCCGAACGTCGGACATTTCCTTGGACGGAATCCCGGTGACCGATTCCCTTCGTGGGAATCCTCCGTCTCCTCAGTTCAAGAAGTTTCTGAACAACCATCCGCGTCTCCGTGAGATCCATGCCCTATTCTTTTTAGGGGCGGCTTACGCCCGCCACTCGGCCCGACGCCTGTTTTTTTCAGAGCGTGACGTTTCGGTGACGGAAGTCATCGCGCATTATCAAGATAAGACTTGAAATAAATGCCCTCCGGGGCCATCCTTTTACAAGAGGCACGACACCATGACGCAAGAACCGACACCACCGCCCCAGAACGAAACCCGTTACCCGGAAGAATCCCATACCGAATCTTTTAACGCGTGGGATCCCGAAATCACCGCACAAATTGACGCGCTTGTGAAACGCGCCCGGGTGACCGATGTCCCGGAAGAAGACATCAGTGATTTGGTCCGTGAAATTGTGGTGACCGCTCTCAAAACCCAGCATTCCCAACTCCGTCGGGGCGAGGCCAAAATCCTCAGTCGGGCCATGCGGGAACTTCGGTTTGGGTTTCGGGTGTTTGGGCCCTATCGGCATCGCCGAAAGGTCACGATTTTCGGTTCCGCCCGAACACGGCCTGCCGATGTGGATTACAAGCAGGCCCGGGCTTTTGCGCGAAAAATGGTTCAACGGGGTTTTATGGTCATCACGGGCGCGGGCCCGGGGATCATGCAAGCGGGCAACCAGGGGGCCGGCGCTGAAAACAGTTTTGGCATTAACATTCGCTTGCCCTATGAACAAGGCACCAATGTGTATGTGGACCGAGGGGAGCGTTTTATCGATTGTCGGTTCTTCTTCACTCGGAAACTCATGTTCGTCAAGGAAGCCAACGCTGTTGCCATCTTCCCCGGCGGGTTTGGCACGCATGATGAGGGGATGGAGGTCCTGACCCTGGTCCAAACCGGGAAGGCGGACCCCATGCCGATCGTCTTCATCGACACTCCTGGGGGATCCTACTGGAAAGATTGGGAATTTTACGTGCGAAAACATTTATTGAAGAAAGGGAAAATTGCTGAAGAAGATTTCAATCTTTTCCGCGTCACCGATTCCATCGGAAAAGCCGCCGACGAAATCGCCCATTTCTATCACAATTATCACTCGGTCCGTTACGTTCGTGACCGGATGGTCATTCGTTTAACCCGACCAATCCCTCAGGTGAATCTGGATGTGCTGGAAAAAGATTTTAAGGACATTTTACTCAAGGGGGCCCATTTCGTTAACCAGGGGGCTCTCCCTGAAGAAGCCGAATTTTTGGAACTGCCCCGACTTGTCTTTCCTTTTAACCGGTTCAATTTTGGTCGGCTGCGCCTCCTCATCAACGCCCTCAACGAATTCTAAAACCGATCGTTCCTTAGGTCAAAAGGGTGGGGCTCACCCTCTCTTTCTGGGGTCATTCTGGCCCAGAGGAAGTCTTCCTAAATGTGGGCGGGGTTCAATCGGTAAGGGGAACAAAACGAACTTCATGAATCAGTGTCGCGGGCCTGTCTGGCCCGCACCCGACCAGGGGCCCTTTTGGGACGCGCAAAAAGAGCCCCTGGACCCCAAAAACGCGCCCCAGCGGCCTGCGCGCGCTTTTTCACCGGAGACCGGACCAACTCCCGGCCCTCAACTTCCAACGGGCCGGATCGGACAGGTCCGGTCCCACTGTCGGCGAAAAAGCGTGCTCGAATCGCCTTATGGGGACCCAAAGGCAGTATCAAAAAAATCTGGGCGCACTTACGCATTGAATTCGTGTGGTGCGACGGATCTTTTATTTTCGTCAGGGAATGATAAAATGGGCTACCGCGTCTTAGCGAATATAGGCAGAGGAGTTCCTAATGAGTGAGACCGTTAAATATTTGTTGGACGAAAAACGACTCCCCAAATTCTGGTACAACCTGGTGGCGGACTTTCCCGTGCCGCCCCCACCCGTTCTCCATCCCGGAACCCATCAACCGGTGGGGCCCGGGGACCTGGAACCCCTGTTCCCCATGTCGTTGATTCTTCAGGAGGTTTCGAAAGAACGGGAAATTGAAATTCCAGAACCGGTTCGGCAGATTTATCGTCAGTGGAGACCTTCTCCTCTTTTTCGGGCCCGCCGTTTGGAAAAAGCTCTCGATACACCAGCGCGGATCTATTACAAATACGAAGGAGTCAGCCCGGCCGGAAGTCACAAGCCGAATACGGCTGTCCCCCAGGCGTTTTATAACCGAGAAGCGGGGATCAAAAAAATTGCGACCGAAACTGGGGCTGGCCAGTGGGGCTCTTCGTTGGCTTTTGCGGGCGCGCTCTTTGGAATTGATGTTCAAGTATTTATGGTGCGTGTCTCCTACGATCAAAAACCTTACCGACGGGCGTTGATGGAAACTTATGGCGCGAGGTGCGTGGCTTCTCCGTCTCAAGAAACCCAATCGGGGCGGGCGATTTTAGAAAAGAATCCTAACCATCCCGGGAGTTTAGGCATCGCCATCTCGGAGGCTGTGGAAGTGGCCGCCCAACGGGACGACACCAAATATGCCTTGGGCTCGGTTTTGAACCATGTCCTTTTACACCAGACGGTTGTGGGTCTGGAAGCCCTGGAGCAAATGGAAATAGCGGACGACTATCCGGACATTCTGGTGGGATGTACCGGGGGTGGGTCCAATTTCGGTGGTTTGGTCTTTCCTTTTTTAGGGGCACAACTTCGGGGCGGAAAAAAAGTGCGGGTGGTGGCGGTGGAACCCGCCGCGTGCCCGACCCTCACCCGAGGGCCCTTTGCCTATGATTTCGGAGATACAGCGCATCTGACGCCACTGACCAAAATGCACACGTTGGGATCCACTTTTACACCTCCCGGGTTTCATTCTGGCGGGTTGCGGTATCACGGGATGGCGCCTCTCGTGAGCCACGCCCTGGACTTGGGTTTGATGGAAGCGACGGCCTATCACCAAACCACGTGTTTTGCGGCCGGAGTCCAATTTGCCCGTGCCGAAGGCATCCTCCCGGCCCCCGAAGCCAACCACGCCATTCGGGGCGCCATTAACGAGGCGCTGAAATGCAAAGAGGAAGGGGTGTCCCGAGCGATTCTTTTTAACCTCTGTGGTCACGGTCATTTTGATATGCAGGCCTATATGGACTACAATGCAGGAAAACTGGTGGATCAAAAACTGGATGAGGGCGAACTGGCCATGGCCCTCGCCGGATTGCCTACGGTCAAGGCCTGAGAAAAGAAATTCAATTT
Source organism: Elusimicrobiota bacterium (assembly GCA_016788905.1). Lineage (NCBI taxonomy): Bacteria > Pseudomonadati > Elusimicrobiota > Elusimicrobiota bacterium. Next base: position 58,721 of record JAEURZ010000001.1, on the reverse strand, counting down.
TAGCCCGGGTGGTGGAATGGCAGACACACAGGACTTAAAATCCTGAGGTCCCTAGGATCGTGCGGGTTCGAGTCCCGCCCCGGGCAGTTTTAGTGTGGGACTCGAAGCCGACCCTTGCGCTGTCATGAATGGCAGAAAAGGGCGGCGAAGTAATTCATTCACAGGAAAAATCCCCCCCCTCCGAAGTGAGACGTTAGTGGCTCCGCCCCTTTAGGTCTTGGTCTGCTTGGCTCGCCTGCCTTTTGTTTAGGATTTTCCGGCGCAAAAGAGATCCCATTCGAATTTCGTCCGATAAGAGCGGAATGGTTGGGGAAGTTTTATAATGAGAAGAGCGCCCTTGTCGGGGCGAAGAACCCATGCCCCTTTCACTCCATTGCGGTCCATTCTCATTCCTTGAGGAATCCTTCGTTTCCCACTTGACGGCGAATCCGCCGGCGGTGAACCGGCGGGTGGCGGTGGTGACTTCTTCTCAGCGGATGGCGGAGCGACTTCAGCGCCTGTTAACCCAAGAACGAGGCCACTCTTTTTTTAACCTCCGGTTTCATACGCTTCACAGCCTTTCCTTGGATGTTCTCCGCTCCGCCCATGTGTCCTTACCCGCTGTCATTAATGAAGATCTCTTCCATGAACGGTTGGTGGAGCGGATTCTCATCGATAGTGGTGAATGGGCGAGTGATCGGGCACGGGCGTTGGCGGAGGCCCATCGGGCGACCCTGCGGGATCTAGTGGAAGCGGGAGTGGAAATGGGAAGTTTTCGAGAACATTTTAGTGATATGGAAATTCCAGGGAAGGAAAAACTTTTCCGTCTTTTGGCCCTAGCGGCCCGGTACCGGGAACGATTAGCGGATTTGAATGTGGCCGGATCAGCGGATTTAGCGCGGTTGGCGGGCCTGACCGTGGAGGATCGTCCGAGTGTTTTGGACAGTTACGATGAATTCCTCTATTACGGTTTCTACGATCTGAATGGTGCCCAGTCCGATTTTTTTAGCGCCGTGGCCCGTCAGGCCAGGGTTCACCTCTTTTTCCCCTGTGTGAAAGGTCAGCCGGGGTGGGCCTTTGCCGAACGGTTCCTTGAACTAAAAATTCCCTTGGGAGGGGCGGAGGTTCATAACGAAAAATCCCAGGGGGCCGGTCCTTTGGGGGGAGTTTTGCGGTCTCTTTTTAATCCAGGTTCGGAACCCGACACTGTTTCACCCCCTATTCATTTCATGAATGTTTCTGGTGAACGGGATGAAATCTGGCGCGTGGCAAAAGAAATCTTAAAACTTCGTGAAGGGAAGAATCCTCCGGATTGGGATGAGATCGGTCTTGTCGCCCGGGGGACAGACGCTTACACCGCGCTGGTTCCGGAAATATTTGGAGTCCATGGAATCCCCTATTCCCTTTCGGATGGGGGGCCCCTTCTTTCCCATCCTGCCGCTCGACTGGCCATGGACCTCATCGCGTTGCTCGGCCGGGCCCACGATCGGGACGCTCTTCTGGACATTGTTAATTCCCCTTGCCTTCGAGTGGATGTCCTTCCCCTGTCTTCCCGAGAGGAGATTCAACGCTATTTAACCCAGGCGGGGCCTCGGGCCGGGTTGGCCCATTTGTTTTCCCCTGAGACAGGAATGATCTTAGATGTTCCTGAAGAATTGCGCGGGCCGGTTCCTCCCCAGGCCCTTCTAAAATTGTTTTCATCGTTTAACCCCAACATTCCGCTAGGAGTGAGCCGGTGGAATACCTCTCAATCGAAGGACGTCCTTTCTTGGGCAGCTCACGGGGCAGCGGCGCGGGACCGATGGGAATCCCTGATCGATCGCACCGCGGAATCGGGGGAAGTTATGGAGATCGTTTTTGGATTAGTGGACCGATTGGTGGAAATGGATCGTTTCTCTCCCCCAGTGAGTGGAGAGGAATTCTCTTTCACCTTTGGGGAGGCCCTTCGGGCGGCCCGGCGACCTGGAACGGGCTCGGTGCATGGGGTGCGAGTGATGGGTGCCATGGAAGCGCGTGGGGAAAGTTTTGGGACACTGTTCCTGGTGGGATTAAAGGAGGGTGTTTTTCCGCGGGTGGTGCGGGAAGATCCGCTCTTGGGGGACGATCTCCGGCGGGTTTTGCGGGACCCCGGGGGGTATTGGATTCTTCCGAAACGGGAAGGGTATGACGAGGAAAAATTGTTGTTCACGCTTCTCGTGAGCGCGGTGAAAGAGCGGTTGTTCCTTTTGTTTTCTCGTTCCGGGGAAGACGGGCGCGCCGAAGTTCCGTCCTTTTATTTAAGAGATTTAGCACGGGCGGCGGGGCTCTCTTTGGACGAGGCGGAACGTCTTCCGCGGCCCCCCTTGGAAAAGTGGGGGTCGGTTTCCCCTTCCCTCTTAACCCTCCAGGAAGCGGGTCTGGTGGACCTATTGGACGATCGTTCCGTGTCGGATGAATTTAAAAATACCGTTAGAGGCGCGGCTCGTTTGGTGTCCCGAGGGGGCCCTACCCCCATTGACGGAGTGGTGGGTCCGCCACGAACTTATTTGGAGAAGTGTGCGGGAAGGGGGATCTCCCCGAGCGCGTTGGAAACGTTGGTCAGTTGTCCGTTTGAATTTTTTCTTTCCCGGATCCTGGGTCTTCGTGAGACCCGAGCGATGTATGACGAAGAGGGTGTGACGCCCTTGGCCCTAGGAAAAATTCAGCACGCTCTTTTGGAAAAAGTCTACGGGTTGTTTCTTTCCGGTGGGGTGCCTGACCCGGCTGAGGCTGCCACTCTCATGCGGAAGGAAACCCATCAGCTGTTTTCATCCCTGGGGGCCTCCTCGGCCGGGCCCTACCCTCTTCTTTGGTTGTCGCTCCAAGAGCGTGTGGAACGTCAATTGGTGGATTTTATCGTCAAAGATGTTTTTCGTTTGAAAGCGGAGGGGTTTCGTCCTGCGAAAATGGAATGGGCGGTGCAAGGGCCCCTGCCGGGAACCTATTTCATTTGGTCCGGACGACTGGATCGCGTCGACTGGAACCCCACGTCAAATCGGTTTCGCGTCATCGATTACAAGAACAGAATTCGAAAGGAAACCCTGTTCGAGAGGGTTTGCGCGGGGCAGGTGTTTCAGGCCCCGGCCTACCTGGACCTGGTGGACGCCCAGGGAACCTGGGGCCCCGATGTTCAGGCTGATGGAGTGCGATACGAATATTTGGCCACGAACGAGACGGAAGAATTCGCAGGAGAGGCCTGGCGGAAAGAGAAGCCCGTTCTCCAGGCCCGTGTCCAAACGTTGGTGTCCCAGATCCAAGAGGGACGATTCCCGATTCATCCAACGGAAGGCCCCCAGGCCCATTGCCAATGGTGTGATTTTGCCCGGGCCTGTCGGAAAGCCCATGGGCCTTCGCGCCGACGCGCGGAGAAGATTTCATGACCGCGGATCATCCTTCACGCGAAGAGGCCCGGAAACGGCTCGACGTTAACATCGTCGTTGAGGCGGGGGCGGGAACAGGAAAAACGACGCTTTTAACCGACAGGCTCCTCTTCCTTCTTTTGGCGGGGGGGGCGGAGCGGTCGGGTTTGGCCCTCACACGGATTGTGGCTCTCACGTTCACGGAAAAAGCGGCTGGGGAAATAAAAACTCGGTTAGCCGAGCGGTTGCACGACCTCCTGCGCCGATTGGGGGGACTTCCCCTTCCGGAGAAGCGAGCGGTACGAACGGACTATTGGTTACGGGAAGCTCGGGAAGATTTTGGGGCGACGGACGAACGTATCCACCGGATGGCGGAAGACGCTCTTCGCGAGTTGGACCGGGCCTCTATTGGAACGATTCACCGGTTTTGTAAAACGCTCATCCAACTGTTTCCATTGGAAGCGGGGGTCAATCCGAATTTTGATATGGATAAAGGAGACGCCTTCGAAGAACTCTTCCATTTGGAATGGGGGAAATGGCTGGAGAGAGAACTTCAAGTGGGCGGGCCCACGGAATCTCTGTGGCGGGAAATTTTGCCCCATGTGGGGTTGGGCGACCTGGCGACATTGGCTCGGGCTCTGGGGCGTAGCCCTTCGTTTGAGGACGCGACAGATTCCTTGGCGGATCGACTTCACTCTTTGCGCGAAGGACTGGATCGGTTGGCGGAGGGAAAACCTAAACCGCGGCGCGGGAAAATGTTGGAGTCTCTCCAACGTGTTTCCGAACGCCTCCAGGCTCTTGAGCGGGTGGTTCGGGACCCTTGGGCGGCTTTGCCTGTTTCTGACGAATGGAAAGAAGATCCTAAAAAATGGCCTCAAGAATGGGGGGCGTTTGAGGGGGAAACACTCTATGGAGAAGCCTGCGCCCTAGCGAAAATCGTTTCGCCTTTTGGGGAAGCGGTTCTGGCCCGAGCGCGAAAACTTTTAGCGCCCTTTGCGGAACACCTTCGTGCCCGTTACCGTGCCGCGGGGTGGATGGGGTTTGACGATCTCCTCCGCGGCGCCCGGGACCTTCTGGCCCATCATCCCGAGGTCCGTCGTGACCTCAAAAACCGTTTCGGGGCCGTGTTGGTGGACGAGTTTCAAGACACTGATCCCTTGCAAGGGGAAATGCTGTTGTTTTTGTCCGAGCGACCAGAGTCCGAGGCCACCGCTTGGCGGGAAGTGATCTTGGCGCCCGGGAAGCTCTTTATTGTCGGGGATCCCAAACAATCCATCTATCGGTTTCGCGGGGCCGATATCCGCGCTTACGAAGCGTTCGTGGCGCTTGTGATCGCTCAGGGAGGTCGGAAATGTGATCTGCTCACAAGTTTCCGTACCCACGCGGGAATTGTGGATCCCCTCAATCGCCTTTTCGCCCATTTGATGCAAGAAGTTCCAGGATTACAGCCGGCGTACCTGCCTCTCCACCCTCGACCAGGAGATCCCAGCGGGGGAGGAATCGAACTGGCTTTGGTCCCGGGCGAGGGCGGTGGGTCCGATGAGGACACTCCTTCCGCGCGTGCCGGGAAAGAGGCGGAGGCCCGATGGATTTCTCGCTGGATCGTGACCCATTGTGGGCCGGAAGGGTCCGACCGTCCCTGGAGGTTGGGAGACGTGGCCCTCCTTTTCCGGTCCACCTCGGCGCTAACCATTCATATGGAAGCCCTCAAGGCTGCCCAGATTCCTTACCGGGTGGAAAGTGACCGAGCATTCTACAGCACACCCGAGGTCATTGATTTTCTCAACCTTCTCCGGGTCTTAATCGATCCGACCGATCAGGTGTCTCTGGTGGGACTCCTCCGCTCTCCTCTTATTCTCTTGGAAGATCGGGAGATCCTTGTCTTGGCGGAGGCTAAGGCCCTTTACGACCCTTGTGTACCTCCTGAAACAATTCCCGATCCTCTTCGGCGGCGGGTCATGGAATTTTATTCTTTGATGGGCCAACTTCGGGAGGTGGCACGCCGGGTTCCCCTGGGAGATCTTGCCGCTTATTTACTGAAGGAGACCTCCCTTTTGGCCGCGGCGGCCGTGGCCTATCACGGGGAACAAAGTGTGTCGAACCTCTTTAAACTGGTGCGTCTCGCGACAGAGGCCAATCGTTTGCGAGGAGAAACCCTGGCGGGGTTCACCCGTTGGTTGACCCACGCGGTGGGGGGGGGTGTGGAGGAAGGGGAAAACCCTTTGGGGGAAGAAAAAGCAGACGCGGTACGTCTCCTGACGGTGCATAAAGCGAAAGGATTGGAATACAAGGTCGTTTTTATTCCTAATCTGGGCGCCGCGGTTCAGGGGGGGAGTCGAAATCCTCCGGCGTTGCGGCAGGATTGGGCGGAAAAACGATCGGGTCACCGTTTGGTGGAGAAAAAATGGGCGGATCTGGGCATGGCGTTCTTGGAAACCGATGAGCGTCGACGGGAACGGGAAGAATCAATTCGTCTTTTCTATGTGGCCGCCACCCGGGCAAGGGAACATGTGATTCTGCTGGGGAACGAGAAAGCTGCACGGGGTTCTTTTATGGAGATGCTGAAAAGCGCTTCTGTTCCGGAATCCGGGAGTTGGGCGTTGCCCGATGGGTTTCGACTTCCGGTGAAGCCGGTTTCCTGGGAAGAAGAGATTTTACGGTGGCCCGCAAAAAAAACGGTTGGAAAAACCCTTTTAACACCGGATTTAATTCACTGTTGGGACAAGCGAATTCTTCGGGGATCGCGGGTTCAAGGAACTCCGCTTTTCAGGAGCCCTTCTAACCCGACTCCAGGGACCGACAAACTTCGTTGGGCCGATTTCGAAATGCCACGGAGATCAAGAGACGAGGCAACTCTCTTGGGTCGGTTGGTCCATGGGGTTCTCGAGGTTTGGCCTTGGGATGGTAAATCCGGAGTGGCTCCGTGGGTGGACCGAATCGCATCCGGGTTGGTGTCGGAATTCCGTGAAATCGATGGGACAAAACTAAAGGAAGAGGCCTCCAAAATCCTATCGATCTTCTTTTCTTCTCCCTTGGGGCGCTCCATTCGTTCAGAAAATATTTTGGCTCGCGAAGCCCCGTTCCTCTATCCTGATTCGGGGATGACCGTGCGGGGGATCATCGATTTGTTGTACAGGCGGGACGGGAATTTGTGGGTTGCTGATTTTAAAACCGATCGGATCAAACCCGAAGACGTCTCGGTTCGCGCCCAACATTATTTGGAACAGGGTCAATTTTACCGTGAGGCGGTTCAACGTTCGTTAGGGGAAGCCTGCGGGTTTGAAATTATTTTTCTTCGGGTGAGCGCGCGGGAAGTTTTAATCCGCCCTTGACAGGGGGGGAAACCGGGGGTAAAAGGACAGGAGGAATCATCCTGTCATGAAACTAAAAGCCTACGGGACCCATAAGGTTGCAAAGATCTGCCACGTGACGCCGCCCACGGTGGGGCGGTGGATCGCGGAGGGGTTGTTGCCGTCGTTCACCACAGGCGGTGGCCATCGTCGCGTTTGGGATGAAGATCTTCTTGTTTTTTTAAAAAGCCATAACATTCCCATTCCTGCTGAACTTTTAATTCCTACGGGGCCGCTCCGGGTCTTGGTGGTTGACGATGAAGACCGCCTGCGAAAGTTGGTCATTCGCTCGCTTCGCCGGGGATTACCGGAGGGGGAGTTTCACGAAGCGGCCGACGGTTTTGAAGCCGGCCGAAAGATCGCGGAACTGATTCCCGCTCTCGTGGTGTTGGATCTTCGGCTGCCCGGTTTGGATGGCGCCAGGGTTTGCGAGAGCGTTCGGGCGGACGAAAAACTTAGGGATATCTCCGTTCTCGCCATTTCGGGTTATGACCCGGGCGTCACGGGCCCTGAAGCCCTGGCCGCGGGGGCGGATGTGTTCCTTCCGAAACCCTTTCGTCCCGATCAAATCTTGTCCGAAGCTAAAAAACTTCTTCCTCACTCCTTCCTTTAGTCGGGATCACATTTGTTGAGGGGAAAATAGTATTTGCCGCGCTCTGGTTTAGCCGATGGCCAACCGTCCTGTTTCGCCCGTGCGAATTCGCAGAACCTGACTTAGATCTAAGACGAAAATTTTCCCATCTCCCACATTGCCCGTCCGGGCCGCGGTTCGAATAGCGTCCAGCGTGGGGTCCACGTATTCTTCGTTAACCGCCACCTCAATCTTTACTTTTTTTAAGAGGCTTCCGCCTTCCCGGTGACTTCGATAAACTTCAGAAATTCCTTTTTGGCGACCGCGTCCCATGACGTTCGTGACCGTCACAAGGTGAATCGCTTTTTCTTCCAGGGCATCCAACACGTCGTCCAATCTGTCCGGCTGAATAATGGCTACGATGTATTTCATAGGGGTTTCTCCTTGGAGGTCAATCGATGACTGTGTAGGCCGCTTCCCGATGCTGGGTGAGATCGAGACCGATTCGTTCGTCCTGCTCAGTGACCCGGAGGCCCACCAAAACGTCCACCAACTTGAGGAGGGCGAAACTCAGAACAAAAGAATAAATCCCCGTGATCAAGACCGCCTGGGTTTGAATCCAGAGTAAACTTGGATTTCCATGGAGAAGTCCGTTCGCCCCACCGGCATTCACGGCAAGAGTGGCCCATAAGCCCGTGGCAATGGCTCCCCAAATCCCCCCCACGCCGTGAACCCCGAACGCGTCCAAGGAATCGTCATAACCGAATTTGACTTTTACATACATGACCGAAATAAAACAGATGCCCGCGGAGGTAAGCCCAATGGCCATGGCCCCCAGCGGGGTGACAAACCCCGCCGCGGGTGTAATGGCCACAAGGCCGGCCACGGCTCCCGTGATGGTCCCCAGCATGGTCGCGTGCCGGTTCACAAGCCAATCCAACCCGGCCCAAACCAGCCCTGCGGTGGCCGCCGCGATATGGGTGGACACGAAGGCCGTGGTGGCCAGTGTTCCGGAACCCAGGGCACTCCCAGCGTTAAACCCAAACCACCCGAACCATAAAAGTCCTGCTCCCAAAACGGCAAAGGGGAGGTTGTGGGGGGGGGAGATCCGGGTGGGAAACCCCCGCCGTTTTCCCAATACCAGAGCAGCGGCCAGGGCGGCCATCCCGGCGTTGACATGGACCACAGCGCCACCCGCGAAATCCAGGGCTCCGGTCTCTTTTAAAAATCCTCCCGCGCCCCAAACCCAATGGGCAACGGGGTCGTACACCAGGGTGCTCCAGAGGAGGGCAAAAAGGACATAGGCAGAAAACTTCATGCGTTCGGCAAAAGCTCCGAGAATGAGGCCCGGAGTGATGATGGCGAACATGCATTGGTAAATCATAAACGCCTGATGGGGAATCGTGGGTGCGTAGTCCAGGTTGGGGGCCAAGCCGACCCCGTTAAGACCCATCCAGTGGAGGTTCCCGATCACTCCCTTGATGGTCGGACCAAAAGAGAGGCTGTATCCCACCAAAACCCATTGGACCGTGATCAGGCCCATGACGGCAAAACATTGCATGAGCACCGACAACATGTTCTTCCGCCGAACCAACCCTCCGTAAAAGAAGGCCAAAGCCGGTGTCATCAGGAGAACCAACGCGGCGGAGAGAAGGACCCAGGCGGTATCCCCCGAATCAATTCTGGGAACGACGGTCTCCTCCCCAATTTCCGCCCAGAGGACGGGTGTGACCAGTGTGGCGAGAACACTTCCAAGGAAAATCCGAAAATATTTCATGTCTGCATTGACCCCCTAAAAGAGTGGCTCCCCTGAGAGAATAAAAAAACGTCTCGGCCTTCGGCGAGCGCCGAACGGCGAGACGTCGTTGTCTCTTTTCCCTAAGTCCCAGAGGGCCGGAACATGCTGTCCAAATGGGGCACAACGGTGTGCCCCATTTGGATTCTACACGTGGACCCCTACGTGTGTCAATTAAAGTCCCTCGCTGTTCCGGGTCGAGTTAATAACTGAACTTCCCAATCTCCACTTTTCCACGGAACACCCAATATATCACTGCCGTGTACGCCAGGACGAAGGGCATGCCGAGGAAGGCCATGAGGCGCATGATTTTTAAGGTTTTCTCCGAAGAAGCGGCGTTATAGATGGTGAGACTGGCGGTGGGGTCGAGGGTCGAGACGGCGAGGTTGGGGAAGAGGGCGAGGCCGAAAAGGAAGACGAAGGCCGCGATGGACGCCCCGCTGGAGAGAAAGGCTTCAAAGGCCCGGCCATGAAAAACGGCTCGGGGGATGTTGGCCACGGCCAGAACGTTCAAGATCACCACGGCCCAGGCCCAGGGGTGGTGGGTGAAGTTTTCGACGGCGCGGGGAAAGGAAACAAGCGTGAAAATGGTGGTGAGCAGGTAAGTGATAAGGAACCAGCCGAAGAGCCGCCAAATCCATTTTTGGAGACGGGCTTGAAGGGAACCTTCAGTTTTAAGATAGAGATAAATGGACCCGTGCATGGCGGCGGTGACGATGGCAAAAAGTCCCACGAGAACGGGATAGGGCGTGAGAAGGCCGAGAAAGGAAAGCCGCAGTTCGCCATCCAGCCCAATGGGAAGACCGCGGAAACAGTTTCCCACGGCGGTCCCGAACAGTAAAACAGTGGTGAGACTGGCCCCAAAGAAAGTCCAGTCCCAGAAAGAACGCCAATGTTTGGAGTGGCGTTTGCTCCGAAACTCCATGGAGACCGCCCGGAGAATCAGGCAGAGGACTAAAAGCATAAACGCGTTGTACATGCCGGAAAATAGGGTGGCGTAGGCCCGGGGAAACGCGGCGAAAAGGGCTCCCCCAAAGGTGACCAGCCAAACTTCGTTTCCGTCCCATAGGGGACCAATGGAATTCATGAAAATGCGTCGTTCGTCATCGGTTTTTGCGAGCGGATGCAGGATCCCCACCCCCAAATCGAACCCGTCCAGAATGGCGTAGCCAGCCATGAGGACGCCTAAGAGAACAAACCAGAAAATATGAAGGTCCATAAATTACTCTTTTCCTTCCGTTAACGAGCCGCTCGACCGGACGTCGCCGGCGGTGTGAATAAAACCACGGCCGGGTCCCTGGGGAGGGGTGGGGACATCCTCGGGACCCTGTTTGATCTTGTGATCCATGACCACAAACCAGACGGCAAACAGCAGAGCGTAAATGACGCCGAACATAAGGATGGACCCCAACACTTGATTTGCTCTGACCACAGGGGAGAGGGCGTCCGACGTTCGGAGAAGTCCATACACGATCCAGGGTTGGCGGCCCACCTCCGCGGCGACCCACCCCAATTGGTTGGCGGCCAGGGGCGCCAAAACCGCAAAGACAAAAATCCAGAGGAGGAATCGGTTTTCAAAGAGTCGACCCCGAATCCTGGCCCACAGGGCCCACCCGGTTAATCCGATCATTAGAAACCCTAGGCCCACCATGACATGGTAGGCATGAAAGGTGAGGGCAACGGGGGGACGGTCTTCTTTCTTGAACCGGTCGAGGCCGGGGACCGGTGTGGTGAAGTTCCCGTGGATCATGAAACTTAGGAGGCCGGGGATTTTTAGGCCTGTGGTGGTTTCTGTTTTTGCGTCGGGGTGGCCCAAAAGGGTAAGCGGAGCGCCGCCGTCTCCGGTTTGATAATGGCCTTCAAAAGCCGCTAATTTCGCTGGTTGATGAACGGCCACCACGCGCGCTTGATGGTGACCGGAAGCCAGTTGGGCCCAACTGGCGGCGGTGGCGAGAAAGAGAGCCAAAGTAAAACTTTTTTGGGCAAGATCCCGATGGCGCCCTTTGAGCAGATAATAGGCGGACACGCTCATCACAAAAAAACCGCCCATGGAAAAAGCCCCTAACCACACGTGGATCAGTCGGTCCATGCTGGACGGATTAAATATCATGGCCCAGAAATCGGTGATTTCGGCTCGCGCGGCCGCGCCTTCTCCCACGATGTGAAACCCCGAGGGAGTTTGCTGCCAACTGTTTGCGATGGTGATCCAAACGGACGAAAAGACGGAGCCCACGAACACCATGAGCGTTGAGAAAAAATGCATCCGGGGGGAGACTTTATCCCAACCGAACACCAGAATGGCCAAAAAGCCCGATTCCAAAAAGAAGGCAAAAATTCCCTCCGCGGCGAGGGCGGACCCGAACACGTCTCCCACGAAACGGGAATAGTTGGCCCAATTGGTCCCGAACTGGAACTCCATGACAATGCCGGTAGCCACCCCCATCGCAAAGTTGACGGCGAAGATCTTCGTCCAAAACTTGGCCATGATTTCGTATTGGGGATTCTTTGTTTTCAGGTACAGGCCTTCCATGGCAACCATCAGAGCTCCCAATCCTATGGTGAGTGGGGGAAACAGGTAGTGGAACATAATGGTCAGCGCGAACTGAAGGCGGGAGAGAAAGAGAACGTCCATGGGGACATTGTGAAAAAAGAAAGGGCGGGGGTCAATGACCCCCGCCCTTTCCGGTGAAACGAAGGGGCTTTTAGCCGATGGCGGCTTTACCCTTTTCTCCGGTTCGAATGCGGACGGCTTCTTCAAGAGCCACCACGAAGATTTTTCCGTCCCCAATGTTCCCCGTTCGAGCGGCTTTGGTGATGGCCGCGATGCAGGGCTCCACATACTCGTCGTTAACAGCGATGTCGAAACGAACCTTTTTTAGGAGGTTGACTTCGTACTTAGCGCCGCGGAAGCTTTCGGTATACCCTTTCTGACGGCCGGACCCCAGGACATTGGACACGGTCATGAGATGAATCTGCGCGTCATCCAAGGCTTTTTTAACGTCCGCTACTTTGTGCGGTTGAACCATGGCTATGATCAGTTTCATGAAATTACCTCCCCGCCTTAGTCGATTCCGGCTCGGGATCCCCAGCGGGAGCGAGGCCGTACTCGGTCAGATAGATTTGGAAGCCCGCGTAGGCTTCCATACCGTGCTCGCCAATGTCCAGCCCTCGAATTTCCTCTTCACGGCTCACGCGAACGCCCATGATGGCTTTCACAACAAACCAGAAGAGGAGGGAAACCACCAGAGTGAACAGAATCACGGTGGCAGAACCCAGGATCTGAACGCCCAGGAGCTTAAACCCACCGCCGTAGAAGAGACCGTTTCCGGTTCCCGCCCCGGTGATCTTGTCAACGGCGAAGAGACCCACAGCCACGGTGCCCCAGATGCCGTTGGTTAAATGCACGGCCAGGGCGCCAACAGGGTCGTCGATCTTGATTTTATCAAAGAACATGACGGCAAAGACCACGATCACGCCAGCGATTCCCCCAATGAGGATGGAGGCGGGCATCGTCACGAAGGCGCAGGGGGCGGTGATCGCCACCATCCCCGCCAAACAACCGTTAATGGTCATACCCAGGTCGGGTTTGCCCATCACGAGCCAGGCGGTCAAGGTGGCGGTTAAAAGACCCGCGGCCGCGGCCAGGTTGGTGGTGATGAGAATGTAGCTAATGGCTCCGGCGTCTGCGGCCATCGTGGACCCCGGGTTAAACCCGAACCAACCAAGCCAGAGGATCAAACATCCCAGGGTGGCCGATGTCATGTTGTGACCCGGGATCGCGTTCGGGGTTCCGTCAGGACGGTATTTCCCGATGCGGGGGCCCAAGACTAAAATTCCGGCCAATCCCGCCACGCCGCCCACGGTGTGAACGGCTGTGGATCCGGCAAAGTCCCAGAAACCCAAGGAAGCCAACCACCCGCCTCCCCAGATCCAATGTCCTGTGATCGGGTAGGCCACAGCAACGAGTACCGCGCTGAACACAACAAACGAAAGATATTTGATCCGTTCCGCAACGCAACCGGAGACGATGGTGGCGGCCGTTCCCGCAAAAACCAATTGAAAGAAGAACTTTGCAGAGAGAGGAATGCCGGTCCAGTTGATGGCGCTGTAGACCCCGGCGTAGGCGTCCCCGGTGGCTGGGCTGTTATCGGCCCCCGTTAACATAAAGAGTCCTTTCAACCCCATAAACCCGTTCCCGTCTCCAAACATGATTCCCCAGCCCACAAAATAAAAGGCGAGGGAACTCACAGCGAAGACGATGAAGTTTTTGGAGAGAATGTTGACCGCGTTTTTGGCGCGGCACATGCCAGACTCCACCAGGGCGAACCCGGCGTTCATCCAGAACACCAAGAAACCCGCCAAGAGGACCCAGAGCGTATCGGAAACGACTTTCCGATCGGTGAGTCCTTGTTCAATGGCTTCCAATCGTCCCACCAGGGCGGGGTCTGTTGCCACAACGGTTTCCATCGTTGGAACGGCGGGTTCCTCGGCCCGAAGGACGACCGTAGTAAGACCGGTTCCCCAGACCAAGAGCGCGAAAAGTCCACCGCGCCAGAGACATCGTTTAATTTGGGACAGCATAATGACCTCCATTGAAGCGCGCCAGGCGCGCTGGAATCTATTTAGATGATTTTTTGGGAGACAACACAGTCTCGGAAGGGCCGGAACAAAAAAAATCCTTCCCGCGTAGCGAGAAGGACGGTCATTGTCCAGGTAAAAATCAACACACCAGTGTGTTGAGAAGCCTATGTTAACATAAGTTTAGAAAAAGTCAATCTTTTTATTTTTCGGGCGTCGCATTAAACAAGCGGAATTTCGGTGGGCGAAGAAGCGGAACCCATTCTATCCGGTGGATCAGTGGAGCCACGCTGAAAGTTTTCCCTCAACGAAAATCAGGATTGTCATAAAAACCGCAATTTCGATGACCACGGGGGTCATGGCCTTGATCCACATGAAGGGGGTGAAGTGATGATCAATTTCCTTGTGGATGAAGGAATACGCCACAACAGATTGGGCCGAGCCAATATGAGTCCAGCAACCGCCAAGGGCGTATCCGGCGATTTGCGCCATGGCGAAGAGATGAATCAAAACCACGTCAAGATTTTTTAAAGCCCGACCAAGAAAGTCCGCCACGACATTGTTATCTAAAAGCGCTGAGAGGAACGTCGCGAAGGCAAACTGACCCAAGGCCATTGGGGCCTTACCTAAATGCTCAACTCCCATGTGGATGAGCTGCGCCAGCTGATCGAAAAAGCCTGTTTTCTGAAGAAGGGAAATGGAGAGGAAAAGAGGAAGGAGGAAGAGGTATTCCTTGAATTCATGGGCGGCTTCCCGAAGGGCCAGCGATCGGATTTTGGGGGCTTTCACGATGCTGAGGAAAGCCAACGCGAATCCAGCGAAAGAGGCCAGGAAAAGAGGAATGTCGTGATTGATGGCGTGGGCGACCAGAAGACCAACGAAAGGGACGAAAGACAAGAGGCCGACGGTTTGGGCGGCCCTTCGTTTCCGCCGCGTGGCGGCCATGGCCTCTTCCAAACGGCGGGAGGATTCTACCGCCTGATGATCATCCCGTCCAAAAGTATGAACGTAATAATTGTCGAGATCTTTGGCGAGGGAATCGTCTAAATATTTTCCAAGGAGGGGAATTCTTTTTTCCGCGGGAATGTGTTCGTTCACCAAGGCCTCCCCGAAAGGGATTCCCTGATGAATTCTTTTCATAACGGGATCCCTTTTCGTCCCGAGGATTTCGGCGTTTTCTTTGGCGAATTCCAGAGCGGTAAAAACTTCTCCGTGGCGTGACGCCTGCAAGAAGCGAACATCGGCGGTGTGTTTGTCCAAAATGTCGAGACCTTGGAGATCAACGGTTTTTCCCGATAATCGTTTTTTTAAATTCCAAAAAACGATCAGATAACTTCCCACGGCTGCCGGGAGGCAATAGCGGATGAAGAAGGCGTTATCGAGATGGGGGTGAAGGTTCGCTTTCATGATGAGGTTCGGGGGTTCCCCGTAGGCCAACCACATGCCGCACACCGTGGTCACAACAGTGGAAACCATAACCGCGTAAATCACGTGGTCGTCTTTGGACTTCGAAAGGAAGAGAAGAATGACCAATGTGCGGATCATCAAACCGATCATGGAGACCCCGTCCAAAACACCGGAGGCCATGGCGACAAGGGCGGCAATGGCGGCAACCGTGGGAACCAGTCGTCCGCGGGTTTGGTCAAGGACAAGGAAACTTACAGTTTCCAAGAGTCGGGTTTGGGCAATGGCGGCCACAAAAAAAGTTAGTCCGAGAATAAAAAGCATGGTGTCCGCGTGGACCAGCTGATCCAGCCCATGGAGGGTCAAAAGATAGTGTTGAGCTGTGTGGATGACGTGTTGGCTCCAGGTTCCCCCTTCCGGTCCTCCTTGGGCGACCCAGGCTGTTTTCCATAGGGGCCAAAATGTGGAAACAATAACGAGCCCGGCCCCATACGTCAGGACATTTTTATCGATCCGGTAACGGATCGAACCGAAAAGAAATATCGCCAGAACGGTGAGGAGAACTTCCGCCGCCAGAAAACCCACGGGCAACGGTTTGAAATGCCCGACGATCAGAGCGAGTGCGGCGGCCACAACGCAACCCACAAAAAACTTGACGGAAGAAAGGTAAACAATTTCTTTTGAATTTGATCCCATGGGGACCTCCTTAAATAGGGGCGCCGTTGCCCAGGAATAAATAAAGCGCGCAATTACTTTGGTAAAGAAATCGGTTTTAATCGAACCCGAATCGGCAAGATAACCGCCTGCTGGCCATTGAACAACAGCCGGCGCTGCAGAACAAACGATGTTCGGTTATGAAGGAAACGGGTCCAGAAAGTTTCTCCTTCGAACGCCAATTGGCCCATAAAAAAGACCCTTTTGGGCCATTCTTGGGCCACTTGGTCGCAAATACGCTCAAGCCCCTCAATGACGTCGGTCCCCAAGGTTAATTTCGATTCCGCATACAATCCCATCCGTTGGGAGAGTTGAGTGTATTTATCCAAATCGGCCTGGGTTGATCCCCGGAGATTCTCTATTTCCGCTTTTCCCTTAAACCGGTCCGAATCGATCACTCCCACAGAAACGAACACGAAATTCTTGAAATGCCCCGGAAAGAGACGGTGAATAGAGAGCAGAGAATGGATTCCCATCCCATTATACCCGTTCACCAAGAGAACAGCCGTGGGTTTGGATGGTAGTTTCTTGGTTTCTGGGGCTTCTTCGGGAAGGGGGAGATGGGTCAGAATGTCATCGAGATGTTGGAGGGCTTTTGATGTGTCTCGGTAATGAGCGTGGACCCAAAAACAAAAAATGATGAGGGCCCCCGTAATCACCAAGGTGACCCATCCCCCTTCTTGAAATTTAATAACGGAAGTCACCACTAAAACACCTGCGGTCACCAGGAGTCCCAGAAAATTAATCGCTATTTTCCGTTTCCAATTGTCCCCACGTTTTTTCAACCAATGGACCACCATCCCGTATTGGGTGAGCGAAAACGTGAGAAACACATTGATGGAATACATGACGACCAGGATCCGAACGGAGGCTTTGGAATAGAGGAGCATGGCCAAAGCCGCGATTCCAATAAAAACCACCCCGTCCTTGATGACCAACCGGTCCGAAAGGTTTGTGAGGCGGCGGGGGAGCCAATTATCGATGGCCATGTTCGACATGGTACGGGGCCCTGCCAAGAAGCCGGCTTGGGCGGCCACCAGGAGCAGGGCTCCTTCGGACAGGAGGGTGATGAGAAGAAAAGCTTTTCCTCCCGGCCATCCCTCCACGAGTCCCTGGATCAATACCGCGTTCATGGTGCGTCCTTCCGCGTGGTGGACCCCATTTAAGACGTAAGCAATCAGGATGCCCCCAGCGGTGAGGGCCAAGGAGAAGGCCATGTATTTCATGGTCCGTTTTCCCGTGGAAACACGTGGTTCGCGGAGAATCTGGAGACCGTTGGACACCGCTTCAATCCCGGTAAAAGTCCCACCGCCCAGGCAGAAGGCCCGGAGAAAAATTCCGACCATGGCCAAAAGACCCAGTGTTCCAATGCCTTCACGGGTTTCTGTCATGGTGGCCCCAACCAATCCGGGTAATTCATCCCCATGGGAAAAGATCCCATAACCGATGACAATCATGTGTGTCACAAGGAATACGATAAAAATTGGGGTTAAAATAACGATGGACTCTTTAACGCCGCGGAGGTTAAGGGCCACCAGGACCCCCAAACAGAGGAGGGTGGCACCGAATTTGTAAGGGAGGAATTGTTCCGGTAGAAAGCTGAAAATGGCGTCGGCCCCCGAGGCAATGGAAATGGCGACCGTCAAGATGTAGTCAATCAAGAGAGCCGATCCAGAAACTAGTCCAGGAATGGGGCCTATGAGTTTCGTGGCGACCAGATACCCTCCTCCACCGGAGGGAAACGCTTCAATGAGTTGAGAATAGCTGGCGGAAAGAATAAAAACAGTTAAAGCAACAGCAATAGCCAGGGGAATGGCCAAGTGGGTGTAAGGGCCCAGGGCGCGGAAGGCTTCTTCTGGGCCGTAACAAGAGGAGCTTAACCCATCCGCCCCCAACCCGACCCAGGCAAAGAAAGCAATTAATGAAACATTATGAAATACATTCGGATCTAGAGGGTTTTTTGCTGGCCCAAAGACCCAATTTCGAACTTTCTTAATCATTGATCCACCCTAAAAAAAAAGCGCCCCGCTCGAAAAGGAGCGAGACGGCGCGGTTCGCGGCGCTGAACGATCTACTAAACGGCGTTGCTCACGGCAATGGGAGCCGAACCGCCCAAATATTACCATATGCACCCCCCATGTCAATGTCGTTTTGGCCTGGTTTGGCCGAAATGTCGCTTCCCATTGTGGTGACCGGGGCACCCCGTTGATGGAGGACAAATGACTCAAGAGATGACGCTCAATCGAAGGAATCTTAGGGATGGTTTGGTCGCTCTTCTTTTTACAGGGTCGATGGCTTGGGGAGCCCTAGAACCTTCTGTTCCACGGTTGATTTCTCCTGTGCCGGATCCGTCATTGATTCGAATTCAGCCCATTGAAGATCGGGAGGCGCCCAGTATTCCCCAAGGGGTCAGAGCTTTCTCCGGACGGGAAGTTTACCTCCGATGGGATCCTTCGGTGGATCGGCTGACTGGGGTCATTGGTTATCGCGTGTTCCGTGACGGGGAAGCGATTTCCCGCGTTTCAGAAACATTCTACAGGGATGCCAAGGTTGAAATGGGAGAGGTTCATCGCTATCAGGTGGCCGCTTTGGATGGGGTGGGCAACGCGTCTGCGTTATCTGAACCTGTCGCCGTTCAGATGCCCCCTTCTGTTCCCCAGGTAAAACTGGTGGCTTACTCCTACCCGAACCCCGCTGTGGGGGGGGCTGTTCCTGTGATTCGGGCCCAGGGAGAGGCATTGGAACAAGTGAAAATTAGAATTTTCGATCTTTCAGGTCGGCTGGTTGAGAATGGAAACCTGACTCCTATTGGATCTTCCACATATGAATTCCCCTGGACAGGGCCCATCGCGAGTGGGATATATGACGGGGTGGTAGAAGCGTATGCGGGGGGGGAACGAACCCAAGCCCGAATCCGTATTGCGGTTGTTCGCTAATCACGGGGGGAGGGTTTAAAAGAAAAGAATTTTCAGGTGAAGTATAAATTGGATTCTATTATTGCAATCGGAATCGGACGAGAATGGGGAGAACAGATTCTTTGAACCCATCGGGAAGGGGGGGGAACGGGGCGGCGGCGGAAACGGCCCGTTTGGCGGTGTTATCGAAAAGGAAATCCCCTGAGGAATTCGTGACTTTGAGTGAAGATATATTCCCGTCTTTAAGAATTTTAAACGCGACTTTGCACTCCCGCGTTCCCGCGTCGGTTCGGTCCCAGGCTTCCCAGAGCCGTTTGTAAACCAGTTCGCCATACCATTTAAACGGAAACTGATTATTAGCGCCACCCCCACCGCCGGGTCCAAACCCCCCAATTTCAAGGGATGTCCCCACTCCCCCCACAGGTCCAGTTTTGGACCCTTGGAAATCACCGTGCCCTAAGGGGGAGTTACCGCGGGCTCCCTTGGTCCCCCCCTTGATGGCAGGGTTTTTCTCGGCGGGTTTCGGCGCAGGAATTCCCTTTATTTTTGCGTCCGTTTTTGATTCTATCGCCACGCGATTTGGGTCTTCCGATGCCGGAGGAAGCTCTTCTATTGCCGGAGGAAGCTCTTCTATGGGCGTGGTGGCTGGGGCAACGGAGGCTTCGGGTCGAGAAGGGGCTGGGGCGGGAGCGGGTTCCAATCGTCCGGTGCCGAATCCGGATTGGCCTCCCAGGAACTGAAACCCGTAATAGGCTTGTGGTCGTTCCGGCCGGTAGAGGAAAATGAAAAGGACCCCCAGTATCAATCCGTGGATGACGGAGGAATAGGCCAAATAGCGAATCACGCCGGGGTCCCCTCGATCATTTGATGTTGCCATTTCAGGGGGTGTTGGCCTCGTCCGGGGCCTCTTCCGTCGGAAGGACAGCGACGCCCACCTTGGCGCCTTTTATTTTTTGCGCCGCGTCTAAAGCCAAAATCACGTTCTTAAACGAGACATCCCGGTCCGCCTCAATGAGAACCGCCCGTCGTTCGTTTTGGGACAGGGCTTGGTCCAAGCTTTTGCCAAAGTTATTGCGAAGAACGCGTTGGTCGCCGATGTAATAGTCTCCGTCCCGGGTAATCTTGACCCGGAGGGGGTTGTCGTTGTCTCCCGGTTGGCCGGCGGCCCGGGGCAGATTGACCGGCACCTGGGATTGGGCGATGAAAGGGGAGACAATCATGAAAATAATGAGAAGAACCAGCACCACGTCAATAAAGGGAACCATATTGATTTCCGTGATGAGGCGCTTCTTTTTGTGGGAACCCAGATGGACTTTCATGGGTTACTCCGCTTCCGCTCGCTCCATGAGTTTCTCGTTATGGAATGTGAAATAGTTAAAGAGCATACTGGCCGGGATCGCCACGCCCAGGCCCGCCGCCGTTGCAAAGAGGGCTTCGGAAATTCCGCCCGCGACCAACGCCATTCCGCCCCCTCCACCGGAGGCCTGGCTGATCGTATGAAAGGCGCGGATGATGCCGAGTACGGTACCCAAGAGTCCAACGAAAGGCGCGGCGTTGGCCAACGTTCCCAAAACCGCCAACCGCTGTTCCGCCCGATCGAAGAGAGGTTTAAGGGGCGGAATGTTTTCGGGTAGATCTAAAGCGGCGCGAATGCGTCGGTGCAAGGAGGTGCATTCAAAGAAGATCGAAACCGTAAGAATGGAAAAAACAAGCAACACGGATAAGATCGGCCAGCCAATCAGTAGGGTATTTTTGAAATCAAAGGTTGACATCATGTGAAGGTCCTCTCTGCGTCAAGTTCCGACGCTAACCTTAATTGCGGCCAGCGAACGGTATTATGAAAAATCGGAAAAGGGATAGGGGCCTTTCCTTCGGTCTTATGCCCGATGTCTTTTATTATAGAATTTACTTCAGCTGAGGAGGATCCTATGAAATTATTGGTATCGGGTGGAACGGGATTGATCGGCGGCGGATTGGTGGACAGCCTTCGAAAGGAGAATCACAAGGTCACTCTTCTCACCCGAAGGGCCTCCGTGTCGGCGCCCCATATCCTTTGGGATCCCCACCTGGAGCGGGTGGATCCGCGTTTGTTGGAGGGCTTCGACGCGGTCGTTCATTTGGCGGGGGAAAACATTGCGGCAGGGCGGTGGACTTCTAAGGTCAAAGATCGAATTTTGAAAAGCCGGTCTAAAGGGACAGCTTTTTTAGCCAACACCTTGGCCGGCTTGACTCGCCCGCCCAAGGTGTTGATCAGCGCTTCGGCCATTGGGATCTATGGCGATCGCGGAGAGGAATCTCTGAACGAAGAGAGTCCCCCGGGGACTGGGTTTTTGGCGGAAGTCTGTCGGGCGTGGGAGTCGTCCAGTGCCCCCGCGGCGGCGAAAGGAATTCGGGTGGCGGCCCTTCGGTTTGGCGTCGTCCTCAGCCCCCGGGGGGGGGCGCTCCAAAAAATGCTCCTTCCCTTCCGGCTCGGTTTGGGAGGAAAAATTGGGACCGGTCGGCAATGGTGGAGTTGGGTAAGCCTGATGGACGTGATCGGAGGGATTCGGCATGTCCTGGAAACGGATTTTATCTCTGGGCCCGTGAATGTTACCGCCCCCTCTCCTGTGACGAACGCGGAGTTCACCAAGGCCTTGGGCCGGGCCCTTCACCGCCCGACGCTCTTTCCCTTGCCCGCCTTCATGGCCAAAATGGTTTTGGGTGAAATGGCCGAATCCCTGCTCTTGGCCAGTGCCCGGGTTGAACCAAAAAAGCTTCTTTCAAGTGGATATGTCTTCCGTCACTCAACCCTTGCGGGAGCTCTGACTGACCTGTTGAAATCTTAAGCGGGAATAAGTTTCCCACGAAACGCTCCGGTCAGAATCCTCTTATTTTCGGGAAGAGGAGGGGCGTTGTTACTCCCAGGGGTTTTGAAGCGGGACACCTGTCGGTTCCAGATCGCGCGTGTTTCGAGTGACAAAGATAAGGTTGTGATCAAGAGCGGTTGCGGCCATAAGACTGTCAATGACGTGAACCGGTTTTTTTAGGGATTGGGTCCGCGCGGCTATTAATCCCCATCGATCGGCAATCCGATCTGTGAGGGGGAGAACGCGACCCAAGAACCGTTCCGGAAGGTCCTTTTCCAACCAGGTCCCCAAATGGGATTTTCGATGGCTTTGGGGGAGAAGGGCTATCCCTTTTCGGATTTCACCTAAAGTCAATACGCTCAAGAAGAGCGTGTCTTCATCCACGTCATTCATCCAACGAACGACATGCGGGTGTGGTTTGGGTTTGACCAATTCGGAAATGACGTTGGTGTCGATCAAAAAACCGCTCATAGGTCGACCAAACGATGATCATCCGTGTTTCGACTCAGATCAATCGCTGTTTTCGCCATAGGGGAGTGGGCAAAAAAATCCACCAGGGTTCCTCGGCGTGATTTCCGGTTATGGAGAGAAAGATAGGCTTCTTCCGCCATTACGACGATGACCTCTTTGCCCCGATGGGAAACCCGTTGGGTTCCTTCGGTCCGTGCTTTCCGAAACAATTCACTGAATCGAGCTTTAGCCTCCTGGACTTGCCAAAGGGATTGAGGGTTTCGATGTTTGTACCGATGGGCCATCGGGGTCTCCATTTTTAACTGGTCTGACTGGTCTTATTCTACCCTCCCATCGATGGAACGTCAAGGGCTCCTCCCCAAGGCGTATGCCCCGTGGACTTTCAAACGATTTTAATGTAACTATGAAATCATGACGAGAATTAATTACTTCATTTTCTGCTTTCATTCCCCATGCGTCTCGCTCTGATTGATTTGGGAACCAACGCGGTTCGGTTTGATGTGGTGGCTATTTCTATGGACGGCGCGGTTCGTCGTCTTCATCGGGAGCGATTGGCCGTTCGGTTGGGGGAAGGGGTTTTTCAAACGGGACGTCTTTCCCCAGCGGCCATGGCACGCACGTTAGCCGCTTTCCAAAGTTTTCGGAAGACCTGTCGAACATTGCGGGTTGAGCGGGTGACCGCCTTCGGTACCAGCGCCTTGCGGGATTCGGCGAACAGCCAGATTTTTTTGGAGGGACTTAAACGAAAAACCGGGTTTGAGATTCGGGTGATTTCAGGCCGGGAAGAAGCGCGCCTGATCGCCCAAGGGATATTGCCCCATGAAAAGAAAAACGCCAAAGGGGTGATCGCTTTGGTGGACATCGGTGGGGGGAGCGTGGAAATCACCCTTTGCCGCGGGCGAAAGATTCTCCGCTCCCACAGTTTCAAATTGGGAGCGGCTCGCCTCCAACAGGTCTTTTTGAAAACGGTTCCTCCGGTGTCCACGGGGGGGGAGGATTCCCCCGTTAAAAAACTCCGTCGTCACGCGCGAAGTCTTTTGGCGGACGGCGCTCCCCGGGGGGGATGGCCGAAAGTCACCCGGATCATTGGATCGGCCGGAACCATCCGTGCCCTGGACGGGATTCACCGGACCGCTGGGGGGGACAACCTGACGGCCAAGAACCTGCGTCGTTGGGCGGATAAATTTTCTCTCCTTTCACGGAAACAATTGGCCCGCGTGCCTGGCATGGACCCCAAACGGATCGACACCCTCCTGGCGGGGGCGGTGGTGCTGGAGGAAGTTTCTCGAGCCCTGAACGCTGGGCGAGTGGAACCCACGGACTTTTCTCTTCGCGACGGGATGCTGGAGGAAGAAAGGGCGGTCGTTCGTCGGGGCGCGGGTACAGCAATGGAATTCCATCTCAAAGATGTCTTTGAACGCGCTTGCCGATGGGGGCTGGCCCCGCGGTATCTCCGGCATGTGGAGGGATTCGCGCGGGTTCTCTTTGATCAATTGGGTCCGCTCCATCGGTTGGGGGGCGCCTGGCGGGATTATTTGGTGGCCGCCGCCTGGCTCCAGGACGTTGGGGAAGGTGTGAATCCTGTTCACCACGAGCGGCATTCCTACTACATGATTAAGAACGGGGATTTTCCTGGGTTGGAGGATTGGGCGTTGGAGTTTATCGGTCAATTGGTTTTATGGCATAAAGGGGGGAAAGTAGTCCGAAAGGATATTCCTTTCAAGGACTCGACTCGTCGAGGCGCGTTTTTTCGATTGTTGGCCCTTTTGCGGATCGTGGACGCTTTAGAGAAACCGCAGTCTCACTTGGTGACCCTCTGTGCCGTGCGGCGGGAAAGGGGGCGCGTCGGTTTGGATTTAGCCGGAGAACGATCCTCCGTGGATTTGGCTGTCCTTCGGGTGGAACAAAAGAAAGAACTCTTTGAGAAAGTGTTTCATCGGTCACTTTCCGCTCGATCCCCTCTTTAGCTAAGCGATCCTCTCCTGTCTCGGCAGAGGGGTGTGTTTTTGTATTCTCGGCGGGCCAGTTCCTGAAAACAAAACTGCGCTCTCACAGGTGACGGAAGTCCAAGTTTTTTTTGAAGGGGGTCCCCAGATCCCGAAGACCGTTTTCGCCACGTCCCCTGCGGTGTCAATTCCCGTGCTTTCACGGTGTCCGCCCTATAAATGGGGATCACCACGTCCCGAATGAATTGGCGGAGGGCATCGTCCAAAATGGGGAAGGCAATTTCCAATCGCGAGAAAAAATTCCGGGGCATCCAATCGGCGCTGGACAAATACAGGCGGTCCGCGTCGCCGAAATAGAAAATTCGACTGTGTTCCAAAAATCGATCCACAATCGATAGAACGCGGATGTTGTCGCTGAGCCCTTTGACGCCCGGGATCAAAGAGCAGGCTCCCCGAACCATTAAATTGACTCGAACCCCCGCTTGGGAGGCTCGGTACAAGCTGTCAATAATTCCTTCATCGACCAGCGCGTTCACCTTGGCAAAAAGAGAGGCGGAACGACCAGCCTTTGCCGCGGTTATTTCGGATTCGATCAATTGCAACAAGACCCGGTGAAGGCGGGCGGGGGCGGGGACGATGTGTTTGAATCCCGTTGGAACTTCTCCCCGTCCGAGAGCGTCAAAAAAAATTTGAGCGTCATCTCCCATTTCGGGTCGAGCGGTGAGGATGGCCAAATCTTCGTAAGCCCGGGCGGTGGCGGCGTTGTAGTTCCCGGTGGACAAGTGGGTGTAAAGGCGTTCTTCCCCGTTTTCTTTCCGTGTCACCAAGGCCACTTTAGCGTGGACTTTGAGGCGCCCCAACCCAAACACCACCTCCACGTCTGCTTTGCGGAGTTCGTCCGCCAGGCGGAGGTTGTTCATCTCATCAAATCGGGCTCGCGGTTCAATCACCACCCGGACCCGTTTTTTCTGGGACGCGGCATTTTTGAGCGTTTCGATCACTGGGGAGAGGGCGTCTGTCCGATAGACGGTCTGCTGAATCGAGAGGACCGCCGGATCTTCCGAAGCGGCTCGAATGAAATTGACGTACCCTTCAAAACTCTCATAGGGGTGGTGCAAGAGGATATCCCGGTTTTGTAGTTCCTCAAAAAGAGTTTTGGGCCGGGAGAGCGATCCCATTAAGTAAGGACGAAGGGGAGGTAAGGCCATCCCCGGGATTGATGCGAACGTTTCCGGCAATCGGTTCAGCGCGGACCAAAGCCCGGACAAATGGAGAGTGCCAGGGATCGGGTGCGCCTGGCGGGGCGAAAGGCGCAGGGCGGCCACGCACTTTTCGATCAAAGGCAAGGCCGCTTCCCCTCCATACTGTAACCGAACGGGTCGGCCGCGATCCCGAGACCCCACTCCCGACCGAATGATGTCCGGGACCAAGGTGGGATCTCCTTCAGCCAGTTCAACGGGGAAGTCGCCATCCCGGGTTAAACGGAACAGGGCGGGGCGCTCCGGTTGTCCCAGGGCCGTCCCGGCGTGACGCAACAGGAGGTCGTCCAGAAAAAAAATTCGAAAGGGTCCTCCTTCGGGAAAGTGGAGGTACAGAGGGGCCCTTTGACGTGAAACCGTGATCCACAGCTGAGAGGGAAACACCAGGGCGCTTTTCAGGTTCCCCAGCGTGTTTAATTGGTGGGGGCGAAAGGGTTCGGGGGCCGGGAGGTGGGGGAGAATTTCCCGGGAAAAGAGTTCTTCACCGATACGGAACGAATCGCTCTTGGGCGGGGGGCGTCTCACCAGGTGGAGGCCTTTGGGTTCCAAAAGAGCCGCCAGGTGATCGAGAGTCTCCTCTTGTTTGGTCACAAGAGTGGTCACCCTATCCAGAATCGTGTTCCGTATGTTCATGCCATGGCGGGATGTTCGGCGGTTGCGTTGGAAGCGAACGGAGCGGTCCAGGGAGGCGTAACGGATCATAAAGAACTCGTCCATATGGGAGCCCGTGATCGCCAGGAATTTGAGCCGTTCCAAGAGCGGGTTCGAACTGGACCTCGCCTCCGCCAATACACGTTCGTTGAACTGAAGGACCCCCACATCCCGGTGGATATAAGGGCGGTTCGGAAAACCGAGCAGATGGGGAATGGTCGGAAGGAAACGGGGCATACCTTTTTAATTCCCGGGGGCACTCAAGGATTGAAGATATTTTTCGATGTTGGGGGGAAGTTGCATGGCTCCTCCCCCCAGAGGTCCCGCTCCCGGTTGAACGGGCTTGAAAATATATTGGGGGTCAAGGGAGCACGCTTTATCGAAAAATTCCCGCGATTTTTCTGGTTGTCCCATTTTGGCGTAGGCCATCGCACTATTGTAGTGGGCTTCGGCGTACTGGGGTTGTGACTCGATGGCTTTGTGGAGGTGCTCCAGGGCTTCCTCATATTTTTTGTCGGCCAGAGAAACCAGGGCCATGTTGTTGCGAAGTTCATGAAAGTTCGGGGCATAGCGATAGGCTTTCTGCAAGTTCTCTTGGGCTTTAAGGAGATCTCCCTGGTCATACCACAACCGCCCGATCAGGGTGTACGCCAAAGAGGAGGACGGGTTGATCGCAAGCGCTCTTTCGAGCGCGGCCAACGCTTCGGGATACTTTTTGAGTGAGGCGTAGGCCCTCCCCAAATTGCAGTAGGACTTCTCTCGTGGTTTCGCTTCCACGGATTTTGAAAAATATTCGATGCCTTTCTCTGTTTCCCAACGGTTGGCGTAGATCATTCCCATATTGTTATAGGCCTCCGCATACGTGGGATCGAGTTTCACCGTTTTTTCGTAGTAAGTGAGCGCTCGGTCAATGTCCTTTTTCTCGAAGTGCAAAACGCCAAGGCAGTAGTTCGCGCGCGGTTGGGTGGGGTAAACCCGAAGCACGTCATTCCACAGACGAATCGGATCGTTAAACAAAAGCCCGCGGTTATACGCGAGTCCACCAAAGAGCGCCAAGTGCACCCCCAAGAGCGAAAAGAAAAGCCCCCTCGTTTTTGGGGCCACCTGTTGATTGAAATGGATTCGAAAAATTGTGCCGTACCCGAGAGCGAGCAAGAGCAAAATCCCATACTGCGCCAGATAGAGGCGGTTTTCGGCAAGGGCGGTCGTGGTGGGCAAAATCGATGACGTGGGAGCAAGCTGAAAGGCAAACCACAGGACAGAAAATAAAACCAAAGAAGAGACCGCCGTGCCACGTCTCACCGCTAGCCATGTCAGTCCCGCGAGTATCGCCAAAACGCCCAAGGAGAGAAGAATCGTGGGATCCATCACGGAGGTGTACTGTTGGGGCATATGGTCGAGGGACAATCCCGTGGGGAAGAGGATGAACTGGAGATAGCGCACCACCGAATAGATCTGGGTGATCAAATAATTCCCTCTCGGCCAGGGCGACTCTGCCTCGAGGTCCCCGATCGCACCGAAATACGCGATCCGCCCAACGAAATAGAGCGCCAGAACAATCCAAAAGGGAAAATGAACACGGATTCGTGAACGGAAGGGTTCCCATCGGCACCGATGAACCACCACATAATCCGTCAACAGGAAAATAAAGGGCAGCATGGCCACCGACTGTTTTGATCCGAGTCCCATCATAAAGAGCGCGATCGCTCCCGCGACTCTCCACCGGGTGTGGGGCTTCGGGCCGATAAAGAGTAAGAGCGCCCCCAGGGAGGCGAGAGCGGCCAAAATATCGGCCCGGTTAAACGTGTAGAGGGCCACAATGGTGTTCACCGGATGAACGATAAAGAAGAGCGCGATAAGAAAAGAGGTTCCCACCTGTTCTTTTTCAAACAAAAGGAAAAATAAGCGTCGGGTGAGGAAAAACAGGAATATCCCCACGCCGATATGGCCCAGCAAATTGACGAGGCGGTAGCCGAACGGATCCAGTTTTCCGAAATAATAATTCAGTGTATAGGTCAGAAAGGTGACGGGGCGTGACGGATCGTTCCGAACGAAAGACGTGTTTTCTGTGTAGGGGTAGATGAGTTTGGAAAAGACCTGGGAAAGCCGTTCGATACGGATATCCGGATTGGTTTGGATTTTATGAACATCGTCCAGAATAAACGGGGAATGGAGCGTGTTTCCATAAAGGAGGAATCCCACCACCACCAGCACCCCGACCATCCAGAGCCGGGCCCGTGAGCCGGTTGGCGTGGGAGACGCTGATGCCGCGTTTTTTTTTGCTAGGGCCGCTGTCTTTTTTTTCTTTTTGGACATGGGGGAAACCTCCCCGTGGTGTTCGGGACCCGTTCCGGGGTCGTCACAATATGGGGTGTCATGTGCAAACGGTTAACCCGAACCCCTAGCCAAACCTTCCGGTAATGTAATCTTCCGTCAATTTGTTGGAAGGGTTCGTAAATATCTTTTCGGTCCGATCAAACTCCGCCAATTCCCCGATGTACATGAACCCGGTGAAATCCGAAACTCGGGCGGCTTGTTGCATATTGTGGGTGACGATCAAGATGGTCACCCGACTTTTTAGTTCGGCCACCAACTCTTCCACTTTCCCGGTGGCGATGGGGTCGAGGGCACTGGTGGGTTCGTCAAAGAGGATGATTTCGGGATCCGTGACGAGGGCTCGGGCAATGCACAAGCGCTGTTGTTGCCCTCCGGAGAGGTTGGCCCCTAAAGTGTGAAGTCGGTCTTTCACTTCGTCCCAGAGGGCGGCCCCTTGGAGCGCTCTCTCCACCCGTTCAATGATTTCGGATTTTTTGAGGTCGCCTCGGACTCTGAGGCCGTAAGCCACGTTTTCGAAAATTGTTTTGGGAAAGGGGTTGGCTTTCTGGAACACCATGCTGATTCGCATCCGGACTTCGATGGGATCCACTTCTTTGCTCAGGATGTTGGTGTTTTCCGGGGACAGCCGAATGCTCCCTTCATAGCGGTTTCCCGGGTAAAGATCGTGCATGCGGTTAAAACAGCGGAGGAGGGTTGTTTTTCCGCAGCCGGAAGGGCCGATGAGGGCCGTGACTTTCTTTTCCGGTATGGCCAGGGTGATGTTTTTCAACACCTGTAAGGTCCCGTAATAAAAGCTGAGGTCAGTGACTTCCGCTTTTACAGGGGCTCCCGCTAAAACGTTGGGGGGAACAAGGGTTTCTACCATTTTATCCTCTTTCGGAACCGATATCGAATCCATATGGCCACGCCGTTCATGGCGAGCGTCATCCCCATCAAGGTCAAGCCGGCCGCCGCGGCGTTTAGGTGAAACGCTTTCTGGGGTCGTGAGACCCAATTGAAGGCCTGGATGGGCAAGGCGGTGTAAGGTGATTTCAGCCACTCAAACGAAATGTAGGGAAAGGTTCCTGTCAAAGGGGATGTGGGCAGGAACGCAATAAAAGTGAGGGCGCCAATGGTAATGAGGGGGGCACTTTCTCCAATGGCGCGGGAGAGACCGATAATGACCCCGGTCAGAATACCCCCCGCGGAATAGGGAAGGATATGGTGACGAATGAGCTGCCATTTGGTGGCACCTACGGCAAAGGCCGCTTCCCGGATGGAACTGGGAATGGTCCGGATGGCTTCCCGTGTGGCCATAATAACGATGGGCAAAATCAGGAGCGCGAGGGTCAGCCCGGCGGTGATCACACTGGTCCCTAGGTTCATCTTATAGACAAAGAGGCCCAAGGCCATCAACCCATAGACGATAGAGGGAACCCCCGCCAGGTTCGCGATGTTGATCTCAATTAAAGTGGTGAGCGTATTTTTGGGGGCGTACTCTTCCAGGTAGATGCCAGCCGCCACTCCCATAGGGACCGCCGCGAGGGCGGTGACGATCATGATGACGGTGGTTCCCACCCAGGCGGAAAGAATGCCCGCTTTGTCCGGAAAACGGGACGGGAACGCGGTGAAGAAATTCCAATTGAGTCGGGCGGTTCCGTCCCAGGCCAGATCGATCATCAGGGCCATGAGGGTTATCACCCCCACGAGTGTGGCCAGGAGTCCCACGAGGGTAAAGAGCTTGTCCAAGCGTTTTCGTTTTTGGATTCCTTTTCGAAAATCCATCAATATTTCTCCCGAAATTGTTTCCGCAAGAGGTGCCCGCCGATGTTAAACACGAGGGTCATGAGCATTAACGTTAAACCCGCTGCAAAGATGGTTTGGTAACTCAGGCTCCCGTGGGGCAGGTCGCCCAGGGAGACCTGAACGATGTAGGCCGTGATGGTGGAGGCCGGTTCCAGGGGGTTGAGGGTTAAGTTGGGTTGCAGGCCCGCCGCAATGGCCACCACCATGGTTTCCCCAATGGCTCTGGAAAACCCCAACACGTAGGCTGAAGCGACACCGCTCAGGGCGGCGGGGAAGACCACCCGGACCGAGGTCTGGAACCGAGTGGCGCCCATGGAATAACTGGCCTCCCGCAGATGCATGGGTACGGCCCGCATGGCGTCTTCAGACAACGAACTCACATAAGGGATAATCATGACCCCGATCACCAGTCCCGCCGATAACATATTAAACCCGGGGAGGGAAGGAATGAAATGGCGCAGCAGGGGGGTCACAAAAAGAAGAGCGAAATAGCCGAAGACCACCGTGGGGACCGCGGTCAGTAGTTCCAAAAAGGGTTTAACGATTTCTCTCACCTTGTGGGGGGCGTATTCGGAAAGGTAGATCGCGGTGATGGTCCCCACGGGGAGCGCCAGGGAAAGGGCAACGGCGGCCACGGTGGCTGTCCCGGCGACCAAGGACATGATGCCGTAATGGGCATCATCAAAAAGCGGGGTCCATTGGGGGTCGGTGAGGAAGTCCCACAAGGAAACTTCTCTGAAAAAGGCCAGGGATTCGTAACCTAAAATTCCCACGATGCCTAGAGTCACGGCGATGGAGGATGCGGCCGCCAAAAAGAGAGTGACGTGAATCCCCCGTTCTCGCCACCGTTGGAGAGGGCCAGGACCCCGGCGACGGGGGAGGGGCGGCAGCGGCACTCTCCTGTCGCCGTTAACGGGGGGGGGCGTCGACGCTTTCTGTTGGAACAGCTGGGAAAAAACCTTAAATTTGTTTTTCATGGTCACCGGAAACGAAGCGGGTATGTGTTGCGGTGAGTATTCTACCACCTTTGGAGAGCCCCCATCATCTGCGGGGGCTCTCCAAAAGCCCCCACCGTTCCCTTGCGGGAGAACGGTGGGGTTTTGTTTAGAGTTTGGGACGTCGGTTCAGTAATTCCATGATAGAAACGCCCACTTCGGCTTTTCCACCAAACGCGGTTCCGGCTTCCCGTTTCTGAAACCGTTGACTCACGCCATCATACTCCGCTTGAGGAAGGGGCACATATTTAACATCGCTCACCAGCGATGGAGCCTGTTTCAGGTAGAAGTTAACGAAACGTTCGACCTCGGGGCGTCGGGCGGATTTCTTCGCGACGTAAACGAAGATGGGTCGAGAAAGAGGGGTGTAAGACCCGTCTTTAACCGTTTCCATGGAGGGGAGAACGCCTCCCTTTCCACCGTCCACCGCAACCGCTTGGAGGGCGTCTTTGTTTTCCAGGTAGTAGGCCAACCCGAAATACCCCAGCCCTCCTTCGTCGTTTGAGACGCCCTGAACCAGGACGTTGTCATCCTCAGAAGCGGTGAAGTCCCCTCGGCTGGACTTGGATTTCCCCACGATGGCTTCTGTGAAGTAGTCGAAGGTCCCCGAATCCGCGCCCGGTCCGTAGAGCTTGAGGGGTTTGTCGGGCCAGTTCGGGTTCACTTGGTTCCATTTCGTGATCTTTGCTTGGGCTTCCGGCGACCAAATTTTGTTCAATTCCGCCACGGTCATGGTTTTGGCCCAGGTGTTTTTGGGATTGATCACAACGGTCAAGGCGTCAAAGGCCACGGGAAGTTCAATATACTGAATCCCCGCTTCCAAACACGCGTCCATCTCCTTGCGGAGAATGGGGCGGGAGGCGTTGGAGAGGTCAATCTCTCCCCGGCAAAACTTCTTGAATCCACCTCCGGTGCCTGAAATCCCCACGGTGATCTGGGTGTCTCCCGTTTTCATGAATTCCTCGGCGACCGCTTCGGTGATCGGGAACACGGTGCTGGACCCGTCGATCTTAATCAACCTGCGTTCGGCGCGAAGGCCGGGAACCACGGCGAGGAGCAAGGTCCCCGCGATGAAACGGCTGATCCATTTATTCGTCATAAATATCTCCTGTGAACGGCTGTTAGAATTTGACCTGCAAGTCAATTTGCAGGAGTTGAATGTCTTTTTTCGACCCGTTGATGACCTGGGTGTCAAAATACTTGGCTTTCAGTTGGGCCACGTCCGATACCCCGTAAGCCAACCAATAGATATTGCCCACTCGGTCTGTGCCGGGAAAGTCGGCGTCGGCCACGTCATCTTTGGTTGAATCCTTCCCGGAGGACTTTCGGAAAAAGGCGACCTCCAGGTTGTTTTTCTTGTCCGCTTTTCCCACAATCCCTCCCCATTGATAACCGGTGGTGTCGTTGGGTTGAATCGTTTTCCGGGATTCGGTGTTCTTAATGTAGGTTCCCTGAACCGAAAGTGGGAGGTCAACAACCGGTAGCGTGGTGAATAACTCTCCGGTCAATTCGCCCACACGAATATCGTTAAGGGCCGTGTTGGTTTTCTTGGTGTTCCCCGGATCTACGGTTGTCCAGGTGGAGGATTCGTTCACCCAATTGTGGATGGCCCCCGCGATCGTGATCCGGGAATCCAGGGGCGCAGGAAGCATAAAGCCCACTTGGTTTGAAATAAGATACTGGGGTCTATCGGCGTGGGCGGATCCGGCTTTATCTTCATTAATGGAGGCCTGGAAGGCGTTAATGAAGACACGGGCGTTTCCAACAGGAATCTTCAGGCTTTCCGCGATCCCTTCTGGGTTGTAGTCGGTGTCCCAGACAATGTCGGAGGTGTAGGTTTGCCACAAGTTGTTGTTCATCCGACCGCCGAAAAGAGCCAATCCGTCGATTGGTTTGAACTCCAGATACGCTTGGTCAATAAAGAGCGCTTTTTGGGAGCCGTTGTTCCCCAGGGTTTGGTTCGTGGACGTTTGCTCCCCCGCGCCTGACGCGAGGCGGGTTTTAACGCTCAACTTCGAGTCGATTTTGTAGTTCATACCGATTCTAAGGCGAAACCGTTGTCGGTTATTGGTTTTGTTTTTGTCCGTCGTCGCTCCCCTTTCGGTTTTGGATTCTTGGCGGAGTCGTAAATCCCCTTTCATTTCAAGTTCCCCTGCGTTCCCAAGTTTGATGTCCGCGGCTTGAAGGCCTGCACCTAACAAGGCAACGGCGGTGGCCATGAGAATAGACCGCTTGTGGTTGAATTTTTGAAGACGAGTCATTGAACTTCCTCCTGTGATTTTACCCTGGGCAAGGCCCCGGTTTTGAAAATATTGTTTTTGGGTTAAGCCGCTCGGCGAAGCCGGCGGACGTTCACTTCCAAGGCGCGGAGTCGTTCCGCCACCGCCTGGTCGTCCACATCGTTGGATTCCAGGTCCATTAACGTTTCTCTCACCTGCTCTTCTGTTTCTTTTAACGCGGCTCGAATCCGATCCGCTTTCAGCGTGCGTGGGCTCATCTTGGGCCTCTCCTGTGATGTCGTTTGTTTTGCCAACACATTACATCAGACCTCATGGGAAGGCCATTGCGGGGAAGTAAAATGAATGTGACGCCCATGTGACAATAAAAAAATCTTTTATGGCTCGGAAGTCTTCGAGAGATTTGCCGTCGTAGAAAGTAAAATAGATATCCACCGCAAGGGCCTCATTTCCGTCGATCCTCATCGAAAAAATACGGGTATAAAAATTTACAAGAAACATTTTCCGCCGAGAATAAGGCCTCTCTCCTCGGAAATAAAACTTCTTGACAGGCTCTAGGGCTAGTGGTGTAAGATACGCCTCGCCACAACCGCTGGGCCCGGTCTTGTTATGGCCCGTTCCAAGATGTGGTATAATTCTGGGAGGAAGACTACCACCTATTGTGTTGTAGCCCATTCTATGCGCTGCCCAACCTGTGACCATCCTGATGACCGCGTCGTTGACAGTCGACCCTTGGAGTCGGCTTCTGTCATTCGACGTCGGCGTGCCTGTCTCCACTGTGGGAAGCGCTTCACCACGTACGAACGAGTGGAGACAACCCCGCTCATGGTGGTCAAGCGGGACAACCGGCGTGAACCATTCAATCGGGACAAAATGCGGGAAGGCATTCAGCGGGCCTGCCAAAAGCGGCCCATCTCGCCGGCGATCATAGAACGTTTGGTGGCCGAAGTTGAATACGGCCTCCAGGATTGTGTTTTGGAAGTCCCTTCAGTTGAAATTGGCCGACGGATTTTGAAACGTCTTTACGACATGGACGCGGTGGCCTATGTGCGTTTTGCTTCGGTGTATCGATCGTTTGGCGACGTGGACACGTTTATGGCGGAACTTCGCAAGGTAAAACGTTCGCACCAGGATCGCGCCCGAATCAAAGAGAAAATAAACACCCCTTCCGCTGATCGAAACGGGAAGACGGCGGATCGAAAGACCGAGATCTCTTCCCTTCGTTTATCACCCGTTTCTCGTGAGGATCTGTCTCCTTCGTTGGGGGCGGATCGGTTGGCTAAAGTTTAAACACTATATCGTCATGAATGAGAGAGGTAATCCCATGAATCCAGTTGAAACGCCCACTCGCACCAATGGCGCCGTGAACGCGGCGACCCTCCCTCCCGTTGTTGCGGCGGCACAACGCGCGGGAACTCCAGCGGCCCGTCCCCCGATGCGGTTAACCGAAAATCAACGAAAAGTGATCCGCGATAAATATTTGCGAAACGATCCTTCGCCCGAAGTGTGGTTGGACCGGGTGGCGGGGAATGTGGCTTTGGCGGAACTTTTGCACGCTCCGGAAGCGGATGGGTGGCATTTGTGGGATGGGGTGAAGCGGCAGGTGGTGGACGTCCCCACGCGAAAAAACCAGAAATCCCGCATGAACCTCCTCCACTCGGGCATTTTAAGCTCGGACGATCGGGATAAGAATTTCAGTGTTTTCCTTGGAAATCTCAAACGCGTGGCCGCGGAAATCCCCGCGGCGGCGGCCTTGACAGAGGTGTGGCGCGATAAATTTTATGGGATGCTGTCCCGGTTTGATTTTTTGCCAAATTCCCCCACCTTGATGAACGCGGGTCGTGAACTTCAACAACTTTCGGCCTGTTACGTGCTCCCGATCCCCGATTCCATGGAGGGAATTGCGGACGCGCTCAAATACCAGGCGCTCATTCATAAGTCGGGCGGGGGAACCGGTTTTTCGTTCCAGCGGGTCCGCCCTTCAGGGGATAACGTGAAGTCGACCAAGGGGACCGCTTCCGGGGCCCTGAGTTTCATGCAAATCTTTGACAAGATGACCGACGTGGTGAAGCAGGGGGGAACTCGCCGGGGAGCCAACATGGGTATTCTGCCTTACTGGCACCCGGAGATCGAGGAATTCATCGAGATGAAGACAAAACCCGGCGTGATGGAGAACTTCAACGTTTCCGTCACAGTGGATGGGAAGTTCATGGCGGCGGCGGAGAAGGGAGAAGAATACGATCTCCTCAACCCCCGTACCCTTTTGCCAACGGGGAAACGATTAAACGCCCGGGTGATTTTTGACAAAATGGTGGATGGGGCCTGGCGCTCGGGCGATCCCGGGATCATTTTTATTGACCGCATCAACAACAGTCCCTCCAACCCGACACCACATTTAGGGCAGATTGAAAGCACCAACCCGTGCGGGGAGCAACCGCTCCTGCCGAACGAACCCTGCAATTTGGGGTCCATCAACCTCTCCAATTTCGTGGAGGGGGAAGTGGGGCATGGAAAAATGAATTGGGACCGGTTGGCCACCACCGTGGACTTGGCGGTTCGATTCTTGGACAACGTGATCGAAGTGAACAACTATCCTTTGCCGCAAATCGAGGAACTATCCAAAGG
Organism: Elusimicrobiota bacterium; assembly: GCA_016788905.1. Classification (NCBI taxonomy): domain Bacteria; kingdom Pseudomonadati; phylum Elusimicrobiota; species Elusimicrobiota bacterium. Next base: position 22,886 of record JAEURZ010000001.1, on the reverse strand, counting down.
GAACCGGCGAATCGGGTTGGGGGTTATGGGCTGGGCGGAAGCGCTGGTTAAAATGGGCATTCCGTATGATTCGGACGAGTCCCTCCAGGCCGCCAGCGAGGTGATGGGTTTCGTGAACGGGAAAGCGTTGGAGTCTTCGGAAGGGTTGGCCGAAGAGCGCGGGATGTTTCCCAATTGGAGAGGGTCTATCTTTGACCGGGAAAGCCCGCACTTTCGCGGGGAGGAACGTATGCCCCGTCATTGCGCCCGGACCACCATCGCCCCGACGGGGACGATCGGGTTGACCGCGGGATTGCAGGGGGCCGGCATCGAGCCCTTCTTCGCCATCACGTACACCCGCTACAACGCTAAAGCGTTGGACGCCTTGAAAAAAGGGCAAAAACCGGAAGAGGGGGATGTGTTTTTTGAAGTGAACCCGCTCTTTCGTGAGGTGGCCAAACGGAACAATTACTTCGGTTTGTCTGAAACGGAGTTGTGGAAAAAAGTCGAAGCGAACCACAAATCGGCCCGGGGGATCAAAGAAATCCCTGAGCGGTTTCAGAAGCTGTTCGCCACGTCTCACGATGTGGCGGTACCGTTCCATGTTCAGATCCAGGCCGCTTTCCAGACCCATACGGACAACGCGGTGTCCAAGACCATCAATATGTCCAGCACCGCCACCCGGGAAGACGTGAAAGACGCTTACCGCCAGGCGTATCAGGCGGGGTGTAAGGGGATTACGATCTACCGCGATGGATCCAAGAGTCAGCAGGTGCTGAACTTGGGCGCCGCCGGGGCTCCGGAAAAACCGAAAGCCCGGGATGCGTCACGGGGAATGTCATCGGAGTATTACGAGATTCGTACGGGTCATGGCGGGTTGCACGTCCATATCGATTTCGACGAAACGGGGCCTTACCGGCTTTTCACCAGCCTGTCTCCGTTGGGAACCGATATTTCGGGATTGACCTCCGTGGTGGGGATTATGATTTCCAAATATCTGGAAACGGGAGGCGATCCCAAGCGGATCCTCAAGCATTTAAATTCCGTCAAGGGCGATCGGCCCTTTGGGTTCGGTGCGCAGCGGGTGGATTCCATTCCCCACGCCATTGCGATTGCCCTTCGCACGCATCTCCAGAAGCATGGGATGATGGATTCGCCTCCGATGGCGGTGGCGGAGTCGAAGGGAGGGTTGGAACTGTGGGATCGATCGTCCGCCCTCTATTGCCCGGACTGTTTCTCCGCGAACGTGGCCCAGCAGAGCGGATGCACCGGGGTGACCTGTTTTGATTGCGGTCATTCCGAATGTTCCTGACGGTCCCCCCATGTCTGTAAAATCGGACCGTTGGATCCGGGCGATGGCGTTGGAGCACCGAATGATCGAACCGTTTGTGGAAGCCCAAAAGCGCGAAGGGGTGATTTCCTACGGTCTCTCCAGTTACGGTTACGACATGCGTGTGGGCAATCGCTTCAAGGTGGCCCAAGTAGGGAGTGGCAGTGTGATGGACCCAAAGCGGGCCACACCCGAGGCGTTTGTGGATGTTCAGACCGACTCGTTTGTGGAAATCCCACCGCACGGGGTTGTCTTGGCCCAATCCTTGGAATATTTTCGTATCCCACGGAACGTCGTGACCATCACTTTCGGGAAAAGCACATACGCCCGTTGTGGCCTGGTGGTGAATGTGACGCCCTTTGAGCCGGAATGGGAAGGGTTTGTGACCATGGAAATTTCCAACACATCGCCGTTTCGTGCCCGGGTGTATGCCAACGAAGGGATTGCCCAGGTGTTGTTCCTGGAATCCGACGAAGTGTGTGAAGTGTCCTACGCGGACCGCAAGGGGAAATATCAAGGGCAGACGGCCATTACGTTTGGAAAACTATGACGCCCCTGGAACTCATGGATAAACATCCGGCGGTGCTCCCAGACATTGCCGACTTGGAAGACAAGGGGCACAAGATCGTCGACGCGCTGGGGGGCGATGTGATCCCCACGGAGATCACGCGCGATTTCGTGGCGTCTTTGCGAGAAGAAAGAAAAGAAAGTTTTTTTAGTGAAGTCCTGTTCTATTTGACTTCCGAGCGATACGCGGAAGGTCAGGCTCAGGCGTTGTGGAAGGAAATTCTGGACCACAAATTCCTTATGAGCGAGCGGTTGGGACGAAATGTGGGAATCCGGGTGTCGGCGTTCGATTATCTGTTGAATGTTCGGAAACTTTTGATCGCGCCCCGCATCATTAATTCCCACGATTTCCGGCGGACGGTTCGCTTGTCTCGAACGGACGCCCTCACGGGACTCTACAATCGGCGCTATTTTATGGACCACACCACGAAGGTGCTTGAAGCCGCTTCCCATGTGAAGGCCCCGGTGTCGCTTCTGATGGCGGATCTGGACAACTTCAAACCCTTTAACGACGAACACGGGCATCAAGCCGGGGACCTGCTCCTTCAAGAAATTGCCCGGCTCATTCGGGGGTGCGTGCGCGCCTCGGACATGGTGGCCCGTTATGGAGGAGACGAAATGGCTCTTCTCCTGCCGAAAGCCACCAAGGCGGAAGCCGAAATCGTTGCCGAAAAAATTTGTCGTCAAATTGAGGAGAACTGCCAGACGGTGGGCGTGACCATCAGTTTAGGATTGGCCCAGTTCCCCGTGGACGCTAGCTCCAAAGAGGATTTAATCGCGGCCGCGGACGAATTGCTTTATCGAGCCAAAGAATTCGGGGGGAACAAGGTCAGTCTTTTCCGACCTGTTCCGTTCCGTTTTACCGAGACCACTGAGCCGGTGACTCAGGTGTCCGTGGTCGGTGATTTTAACAATTGGTCCAACCGTGCGCACGGATTGGTGCGGCAGGAAACCGGGAAAGACTGGGAGATCTCTCTCGACTTAAAACCCGGTCGTTATCGGTATAAGTTCCTTCTGAACAACACCCATTGGATTGCCGATGAGGCCGCCGGTGGGTTTGAAAGTGATGGGTTTGGTGGTCGGTGTTCTGTCGTTGTGGTAAAATAGCGGTTCACTTCGCTCCCCTCAACACTGGATTTCTCGGACGAAAGAAAAAGGAGACTTATTTATGGGGTTCTTTATTGGTCGTGATCGTGAGGCCCGACGGGCCTATGGGTTTGATGAAGTGGCTCTGGTTCCGGGCACCGTGACGGTGAACCCGGAGGACACCGATGTGTCCACCCAAATCGGTTCGGTGAAATTGCAGGTCCCCATTTTGGCCAGTGCGATGGACGGGGTGGTGGATGTGGAATTTGCCATTGCCATGGGACGGTTGGGGGGATTAGGGGTCTTGAATTTGGACGGGGTCCAGACCCGATACGAGAACCCCAAACCGTTGTTCAAAAAAATCGCCGAAGCCACGCCCGAAGCCGCCACGAAACTGGTCCAGGAAATTTATAAAGAGCCCATTAAAGACAAACTGGTGGCGCAACGGGTAAAGGAAATAAAGGCGGAAGGTGTGTTGTGCGCGGTATCTTCCATTCCCCAGAACGCGGAACGGGTGGGGAAAGCGGCCGCGGACGCGGGGGCCGATCTGTTTGTGGTTCAGGGAACCGTGACCACCGCCCGGTTTAAGTCGTCGAAAGGGCCTGTGGTGGATTTGGCGAAATTCTGTGAGCGAATGAAAATTCCTGTCATTATTGGGAACGTGGTGACCCACAGCGCGGCTCTCGAACTGATGGAAACCGGGGCCGCCGCTCTCTTGGTGGGGGTGGGGCCCGGGGCCGCGTGTACCAGTCGCGGGGTTTTAGGGCTGGGGGTTCCCCAAGTGACGGCGACCGTGGACTGTGCCGCTGCACGGGATTTCTACTTCAAGAAAACGGGCCGTTATGTCTCCATTATTACAGATGGGGGGATGACCACGGGCGGGGACGTGTGCAAGGCGTTCGCTTCCGGCGCTGACGCGGTGATGGTGGGATCGGTGTTTGCCCGAGCCGAGGAGTCCCCCGGTCGCGGGTTTCACTGGGGCATGGCTACCCCGCACCACAATCTTCCCCGAGGGACCCGCGTTCGTGTGGGGACCGTGGGAAGTCTGAAGCAGATCCTTTTCGGACCGGCGTCTTTGGACGATGGAACGCAGAACTTTGTGGGCGCGATCCGCACCTGCATGGGGGCCGTGGGGGCGAGCAACATGAAGGAGTTTCAATTGACGGAAATTATTATTGCCCCCGAAATTAAACATGAGGGAAAACTTTTCCAGCAGGCCCAAAAGGTCGGGATGGGAAAGAAATAGGGAGAGAAGGGGTCCTATGAAAATAGAAATATTCGCTTTATGTGACGCGGCAACGGAGGGCGGTGGGAAATTGAATGTGTTGGGGGCGTTCGATGTCATTGGGGTGCCCGAGCTGCCCTTGGTTCATCCTTCCTGTGCGGTGGCCATTCGTATTCGGTTCAAGCGTATTGAAGTGGGCGCCCATCGAGTGAAGGTGGCCGTGGTGGATGAGGACGGCCGCCCCAGCGTGCCACCCTTTGAAACAACGGTTGAGATTCGCCCTCTGGAAGGGGACGAATCCTCGGTAGCGAACCTGATCCTAAACTTCCAACAATTGCGGTTTGATAAATTCGGCCGCTATTCCGTGGATTTGGCTGTGGATGGGCGGCAGGAAGGGGCATTGCCGATTTATGTTCGGCAGACCTCCGCCCCAGCGGAACGGCACCTCCCCTAACTCGACGATGTCCATCCCTTTGGTTGAAGCGTCTCCGGGCGCTTTCGGCGTTCCCGTTCCCTTGAACGAGTTTTTAGGGGAGAATTTTTCCACCGTTATGTGGGAGGATGTGGACATCGCTGGTGTCCGGGGAAAGCGAGGGACCGCCTCTTTTTGGACGGTGAAACAACGGCAGGCCTGTTCGTTGCACGAAGTTTCCTATCGGGCGTGTTTTAAACCGCAGTTGCCTCGTTTTTTTATCGAGCGATTGAGCGCTCCGGGCGACGGGATTTACGACCCCTTTTCCGGTCGGGGAACCACGGGGATAGAAGCGGCGCTTTTGGGGCGCCGGGTCATTCTAAATGATGTGAACCCTCTTGGGGTTGTTTTGGCACGACCGCGTTTTTTTGTACCGGAGATTGAGGCGGTGGAGGAACGGTTACGGTCTATCGATTTGGCCACAGAGCGTTCGGCCGACCGGGACCTCTCGATGTTTTACCACCCCCAAACGGAGTCTCAGCTTGTGGGGCTGAAGTGTTATCTGGAAGAACGGGAAGGCGCAGGGCAAGCGGACGATTTGGATCACTGGATTCGCATGGTGGCCACGAACCGACTCACGGGACATTCGAAAGGGTTCTTTTCCGTCTATTCTCTTCCGCCCAACCAGGCGGCTTCACCCCAAAGTCAAATCAAGATTAACGCTCGACTGAACCAAAAACCGGAACCCCGGGATGTTGTTAAAATCATTCTCAAAAAATCACGGTCTTTGATGGGTGACCTTTCTTCGGGTGACATCACGCGTCTCCATTCCGCGGGAACCACGGGACAATTTTTTAGTGAAGACGCGCGCCGGACCCCGGGATTGGCGGCGGAATCGGTTCAGTTGGTGGTGACCTCTCCGCCTTTTTTGGATGTGGTCCAATACGCCCAGGACAATTGGTTGCGGTTTTGGTTTAACGGGATCTCCATCGACGAGATGGCGAAACGGCTCACCGTGCCGCGGCGGTTGGACGAATGGGCCCAGGTCATGGGAGACGTTTTTCAAGAACTGCACCGCGTGGTGCGTGGGGGCGGGTGGGTGGCTTTTGAAGTGGGCGAAGTTTTGGGGGGCCGGCTCAAACTGGAAGATGCGGTGGTCCCTCTTGGGCTGGCGGCGGGGTTTCAGTTCGCGGGTCTCTTGATCAACGAGCAAACGTTCACGAAAACATCAAACATTTGGGGTGTCCGTAACAACGGTAAAGGAACCAACACCAATCGTATTGTCCTGTTTCATAAAAAGAAGGAGTCTTCCCGTGATTCTCATCCTTGATTTTGGATCGCAGTATACACAGTTGATTGCTCGTCGGGTGCGGGAAGCCCATGTCTTTTGCGAAATCCATCCGTTCAATTTCCCGGCGCAGAAAATTCGGGCATTGAACCCCGCGGGGATCATTCTTTCGGGTGGGCCTTCAAGCGTGTATTCCAAGAACGCACCGAAACCTGACCCCGCTCTTTTCGATTTGGGAGTGCCGCTCCTGGGAATCTGCTACGGTCTTCAAGTGTTGGTGACCCATTTTGGCGGCCAGGTGACCCGAGCTCCTCGGCGGGAGTATGGCCCCGCCGATATCCGGGTGGTCGCTGATAACCCCCTGTTTCGGTCATTGGGAAAAACGCTCCCGGTGTGGATGAGTCATGGGGACCATGCGGAGAAACTGCCCAGCGGGTTTTCGATTGTGGCGAAAACAACCAACGCGCCCTACGCCGCCATCCACCATCGGGCGAAAAATTTCTACGCGGTTCAGTTCCATCCCGAAGTTCACCACACCCCGCGGGGGAAAGACCTTCTTGCGAACTTTCTTTTCCGCGTCTGCGGCTTAAAAGCGGATTGGAGCATGGCCTCTTTCGCCGAAGAGCAAACGAAACTGGTGCGGAAGCAAGTGGGAAAAGAAAAAGTGATCTTGGGCCTCTCCGGAGGGGTGGATTCTTCCGTGGCCGCGGCGCTCCTTCACAAAGCTTTGGGCAAACAATTGATCTGTGTTTTCGTCAACAACGGGCTCCTTCGCGCGGGAGAGGAAGAAAGGGTCCGCGCCGTTTTTGGTAAAGATCAAGGGTATGTGACCCACATCGTGGATGCACGAAAACGGTTTTTAAAGAAGCTGAAAGGCGTGACCGAACCGGAACGCAAGCGAAAAATTATTGGCCATGAATTTATCGAAGTGTTTCAAGAATACGCTAAGAAATTCAAAGGGGTCAAGTTTTTGGCCCAGGGGACTCTTTACCCTGACGTGATCGAGAGCGTTTCCGTTAAGGGCCCTTCCGCTGTGATCAAAACCCACCACAACGTAGGGGGGCTCCCGGCCAAAATGCACATGACCTTGGTGGAACCCCTTCGGTTCCTGTTTAAAGATGAGGTTCGTGTCTTGGGAAAGGAGTTGGGGTTGCCCGATGAGATTATTTTTCGTCAGCCTTTCCCGGGCCCCGGTCTGGCCGTACGGGTGTTGGGAGACATTACGGAAGAGAAACTCCGCATGGCGCGAGAATCCGATTTGATTGTGGAAGAAGAAATTCGCGCGGCGGGTCTATACGATAAACTGTGGCAGGCGTTCACTGTTTTCCTTCCCGTCAACAGTGTGGGGGTGATGGGAGACGAGCGCACCTACGAGAATGCTGTGGCGGTTCGCGCGGTCAATTCCGTCGATGCCATGACGGCGGATTGGTCGCGTCTGCCCGCCGACGTGTTGGCCAAAATCTCAACCCGAATTATTAACGAGGTCAGGGGCATTAACCGGGTCGTTTATGATATTTCTTCCAAACCCCCCGCGACCATCGAATGGGAATAAGCGTGGCTCTTTCTGAAACGGCATTGCCCTTTAAGGTTTGGGCCAAGGGGAAGGTTCGGGACGTCTATGATCTAGGAGAAAACCTCTTGATCGTGGCCACGGACCGGATTTCGGCTTACGATTTCGTTTTGCCGTCACCCGTGCCGGATAAAGGAAAAATTTTGTGCCAAACCTCCAATTTCTGGTTTGAGAAATTAAAAACCATTTGTTCCCACCATGTGCTGTTCACGCGGGTAGCGGATTTTCCCGAGGCCATCCGCGGGGCCTGTCGCGATCTGGACGGACGCGCGGTGGTGGTGAAGAAAGCCCAACGGGTGGACGTGGAATGTGTGGCCCGGGGATATTTGGCGGGGTCGGGATGGAAAGAATACCAGGAAAACCAATCGGTGTGCGGGGTGAGGCTTCCCGCTGGTCTGGTTGAATCCTCTCAACTTCCGGAACCCATTTTCACTCCGGCGACGAAGGCCCCGGACGGTGAGCACGATGAAAACATTTCTTTTGAACGGATGGCGGACCTCGTGGGGCGCCCCCGGGCCGAACGTCTTCGAGATCTCACCCTTCGACTCTTTCAGGCGGCTTCTCTTTACGCGGAATCCCGGGGGTTTCTTCTGGCGGACACCAAATTTGAATTCGGCGAATGGGAAGGGGAAATGATTTGGATCGATGAGGCCCTCACCCCGGACTCGTCCCGCTTTTGGGACAAGGCCACCTATCAGCCGGGCCGATCCCAAGATTCCTTCGACAAGCAGTTTGTGCGGGACTATTTGACTGAAATCAAATGGGACAAAAAACCGCCGGTCCCTTCCCTTCCCGAGGACGTTGTTCAGCGGACACGGGAAAAATATGTGACAGCTTATGAACGTCTTACAGGGAATCGCTTTGAGTGAACGGTCGGGACTAACCCCTCGGAGGAAGAAATGAACTGGCGCATTTTGGTCCATCTGAAACCCTCCTTCGTGGATCACCACGGGGAAGGTGTTAAAAAAGAAGGGCGGTTGGCGGGTTTGAAAGGCCTTAAAAACGTTCGTGTGGGCCAAGCCTACGAACTGTTGGGGAGCATCGGGGAATCGGACGCTCGTCGCTTGGCGGACCGTTTGCTCTCGGACCCCGTGACCCAGGACGCCGCGTTGTTTCCGGCGGATCACGTGGCGCGGCCGAAGGGCGGCCGGTTGGCGGAGATTTGGTTAAAAAAAGGGGTTTCGGATCCTGTGGCGGATACCGTCCGTCTTGGGGCCAAGGATTTGGGGGTGGAAGGCTTGGAACGTGTTCGATCCGGACAGGTGTTCGATTTCTTGGGTGAGGTCACGTCCCCCCGTGTAAAACGATTTTGTGAAGAACATCTCATGAACCCATTGGTTCAGAGCGTGGAGGTTTTATGACCGCCATCGCCGCGTCGGTCGATTTCCTTTCGTTGGATTCGCAGGAGCTGGTGGGTCTGAGCAAAGATCGGGGGCTGTCGTTGAACGCGGAGGAAATGGCCGCGATTCAAACCTATTTTCGCACCCTCGGGCGAAGCCCTTCGGATCCTGAACTGGAAACCCTCGCCCAAACCTGGTCCGAACACTGCAAACACAAAACCTTCCGCGCCGCGATTCATCATGTGGAAACGGAGGAAAACGGGGAGACGCGGGAACGGCAGTACAAAGATCTTTTGAAAGAAACCATTGTCAAAGTGACCGAGGAGTTGAAGAAGCCTTGGTGTTTGTCGGTTTTTAAAGATAACGCCGGGATTGTGGACGCCAACATGAGCGAAGGGGGGAAACCCCAGGCGCTGGCGTTCAAGGTGGAAACCCATAACCATCCGTCGGCTTTAGAACCTTACGGCGGGGCGGGGACGGGGTTGGGGGGTGTGATCCGGGACGTGTTGGGTGCTGGACTCGGCGCTAAGCCGATCGCCAATTCCGATGTTTTTTGTTTTGGTCCACTGGATGAAGGGGCGGAGAAAAAAACAGGGTCTGGTTTGTCCACCCGGCGGATTGTTCACGGGGTGGTGTCGGGTGTTCGGGATTACGGAAACCGGATGGGGATCCCCACCGTGAACGGAGCGGTGGTGTTTGACGAAGATTTTAAGGAGAACCCCTTGGTCTTCTGCGGGACCCTGGGCCTGATGCCCCAGTCCACGATCCCCAAAGACGTTCAACCCGGCGACAAAATTGTAATGACTGGGGGCCGCGTGGGGCGTGACGGAATTCATGGGGCAACGTTTTCCTCCGACACATTGACCACGGGCATTCCCTCCAGCGTGGTTCAGATTGGAAACCCCATCGTCCAGAAAAAGATGATGGATGTCCTTTTGGAAGCTCGAGACCGGGGCCTCTATCGAGGGATAACGGATTGCGGGGCGGGCGGTCTTTCGTCTGCTGTCGGCGAGATGGGCGAAAAGACCGGGGCGGAAGTAAACCTGGAACGTGTTCCGCTCAAATACGACGGAATCGCCCCTTGGGAAATATGGCTTTCGGAATCCCAGGAACGGATGGTTTTGGCGGTTCCCCCGGAAAATGTGGAAAAATTAAAAAAACTCTTTTCTGATGAAGACGTGGACTGTTCGGCCATTGGAACTTTTTCAAGTGATGGGCGGTTGATCGTGAAACATGGCGAGGACGTTTTGGTCGACATGGCCATGGCGTTTCTCCACGACGGCGTTCCGAAACGGTCCATGGAGTCCCGTTGGGTGTCTCCCCTCGTTAAGAAATTCCCGCCTCCTTCCAAAAAGAAAAAAGCGTCATTGGAATCCAGTTTGTTGGCTCTCCTGGCTCAGCCCACGGTGGCGTCCAAAGAATGGGTGGTACGGCAATACGATCACGAAGTTCAGGGGCGGACGGTGGGGAAACCGTTTGTGGGGCCTCGGGGCGTGGGGCCTTCCGATGCCGCTGTTCTTCAACTCCATCCTCAGGACCGCCGCGGGGCCGCTCTCTCCTGCGGGGTTAACCCCCATTTCAGCCGGTGGGACCCTTACTGGATGTCAGCGTCCGTCCTTGACGAGGCGGTAAGGAATCTGGTGGCGGTTGGGGCGCGAACAGACCGCATCGCGATCTTGGACAATTTCTGCGGTGGGAATCCCTGGCGGCCCGAACTATTGGGCGAATTGGTACGAACCGCCCAGGCTTGTCACGATATTGCTCTGGCCTATGGAACCCCATTTATTTCAGGGAAAGATAGCCTCTTTAACGAGTTCGTTGTGGGCGGGACCCGTCGTTCGATTCCAACGACGCTACTGATTTCCGCGCTCAGTTTGGTGGATGACGTGTCAACACTCGTGACCATGGATTTCAAAAAATCCGGGAACTTGGTTTTTGCGGTGGGAGTGACCCGGGACGAATTGGGCGGCTCCCGTTACGGGATCCACCTGGAGAGTTCCGGGGGGTCTGTCCCGCGACTGGATCCCCAGGAGACCTGGCCTTTGTATGAAAAATTGGCACGCTCCATTCAGTCCGGGCGAGTGGCGGCTTGCCATGATTGTTCGGAGGGGGGACTGGGTGTGGCGCTGGCTGAAATGGCTTTTGGGGGCGGTCTCGGCGCCCGGGTGGACGCCCGCCTGGTTCCCATGGACAAATCTCTGGAAGCGGAAGGGCGGACCGACAAAGTCCTTTTCTCGGAGTCCAATGGACGGTTTGTGGTGGAAGTGTCTGAGAAAAATCGTAAATCTTTCCTGGCCGAGATGGCCGGATGTTCGGTTTCTCTTATCGGGCAGGTCCAAGAGAAAAATAAACTTCAACTGGTGGGGATGGATGGAAAAACCGCGAACTGGATGGTGCAAGATCTGGAATCGGCTTGGCGGGGAGGGCGATAACCATGACTGTAAAAGCGCTCATCCTTCGCGCGCCGGGGGCGAACTGTGACGTGGAAACCGCCTGGGCGTTGGAAGCGGCCGGGGCCGTTCCGGAACGCGTTCACGTGAACAGTCTTTTGCGGGGGGAGGCCCATCTTCGCGATTACGGAATTTTAGTTTTCCCCGGAGGTTTTTCGTTCGGTGACGATATCGCTTCGGGAAAAGTCTTGGCCAATCGGCTGGCGTTTCGGTTGCGGGAACAGCTGGATGGGTTTCTTCATCTGGGCCGTCCCATCCTAGGCATCTGCAATGGGTTTCAGGTGTTGGTGAAGGCGGGACTTCTTCCAGGAACCGAGGGGGTGTGGGATGGCCGTCCTTCGGTCACGCTTACGGATAACGATTCGGGCCGTTTCGAGTGCCGGTGGGTGAATTTGAAAACATCCGCTAAAAAAAGTTTCTGGGCGAAAGGGTTGCCGGAGGTGTTTCCCCTTCCGGTGGCTCACGGCGAAGGGAAATTTGTTCCTCGGGATTCCGCGGTCTTTAAAGAATTGGAAAAAAAAGGGCAGGTCATTTTTCGCTACGTGAATGCCCAAGGTCGGAAACCCGCTTACCCTGAAAACCCCAACGGATCCCTGGGGGATGTGGCGGGCCTCACCAATCGGGCTGGAAATATTTTGGGTCTCATGCCTCACCCCGAACGGAATGCTTTCCCTTTTCAAAACGCCCAATGGCCCCGTTTGAAGCCTCCCAAAGAAGGTGTGGGGCTTCAGCTCTTCAAAAACGCGGTCCGTTTTGCACGGCAAGTTAATTAATGTCTGAGGAACTTGAGGTATTAAAAGATGTGGCCCGGCGGTTGGAGGATCTTGGAATTCCCTACATGTTGACGGGGTCTTTTGCGGCCAATATTTATACGGTGCCTCGAATGACACGGGACATTGACCTTGTCATCGAATTGGATGCTTCTCACGTTCTGCCCTTTGCCCAGGAATTTGAGCGGGAGTTTTATTGCGATGGCGAAATGATTCATGCGGCGGTACGTCAAAAAAGTTTGTTTAACCTGATTCACAACCGCTCCATGCTGAAGATCGATTTTATTATCCGTAAAGACGCTGATTATCGGAAAACGGAATTCTCTCGTCGGCGGTCCATCGACATAGGGAGTGAAAAACTATGGATCGTTTCCCCAGAAGATTTGATTCTCTCTAAATTAATTTGGGCCAAAGACAGTTTATCGGAATTGCAATTGCGGGATATCCGAAATTTGTTATTGGGTGTTCCCCATTTGGATCAAACATACCTTGAGCAATGGATTGTAACCTTAAGTCTCAGTGACATCTTTAAGAAAGCCACCGCATGAAAGACACGGACCCCGAAATTGAAAATCTCCAGAGAGAAATGGTCCAACGCTTGACTCCGTCTGAGCGAGCGCGCATGGGGTCCTCCATGTATGATACGGCTCGGGAACTAATGGAAAGTGGGTTCCGGGCAAGAAATCCGCACGGGAGTCAGGATGAAATTCGATATCTCGTTTTCAAGGCGTTTTACGGCAAAGATTTTGAGGCGTCTCGGTGGAAAAAAATTGAAGCCCGGTTCTTTTCTCCCGATCATTCTGTTTTGATTGATTAAAGTGAGTTCCCCCGATGAACAACAGGAATAGGATCAGTGACACGAATGAAAGACTTCCCGAGGCTTTGCACGAAGCTTGTGGTGTCTTTGGGATTTTCAACAATAAGGAAGCCGCGCGGTTGACGTATCTGGGGCTTCAGCAACTTCAGCATCGGGGGCAGGAATCGGCGGGTATTGTGAGTTCGGATGGGAAAAGGTTGTTTCCCCATGTCTCCATGGGTCTGGTGGCGGATGTGTTTCCACAAAGCGCCCTGGACAAATTGAAGGGGCGTAACGCCATCGGTCATGTTCGATACGCCACGGCGGGGGCCTCATCGCTCCTGAACGTTCAGCCCATTGTGGTGAGGACCTCCCGGGGACCTCTGGCCATCGGACATAATGGCAACCTCACCAACGCTCGCGCCCTTCGTAAAAAGCTGGAAGCGGAAGGGTCCATTTTTCAAACGTCTTCGGATACGGAAGTCGTTCTCCATCTGATCGCCAAATCGCCGGCCCGGGACCTGGTGCAGGCTATGATGGAGGCCTTTGGTCAGGTGACGGGAGCTTATTCCATTGTCCTTCTGACGCCCAAGACGCTTTACGCTGTTCGGGATCCCTGGGGTGTTCGCCCGTTGCATGTCGGTCGACTGAACGGGTCCCATGTCCTTGCGTCCGAAACCTGTGCCTTTGATATCGTGAACGCGAAACTCATCCGGGAAGTGAAACCGGGGGAAATCGTCGCCATCGACCATCGGGGGGTGCGTACCGCCGCCCAAATGCCCAGCCCGGCCCAAGCCCATTGTGTGTTTGAATACGTCTACTTTGCTCGACCGGATAGCCATATCTTTGGAAAAAGTGTGTACGAGGTCCGACGTGAGCTGGGGCGTCAATTGGCGCGGGAGGCCCCGGCCGACGCCGACATTGTGGTGGCGGTACCGGACTCCGCCTCAGTGGCGGCCATGGGTTACGCGGAAGAATCGGGGTTGCGTCTCGAGATGGGGCTGATTCGCAGTCATTACAAGGGACGCACCTTCATTGAACCCAAACAATCTATTCGTGATTTTGGCGCCCGCATGAAATACGCGGCTGTGTCGGAGGCGCTGAAAGGAAAGCGGGTTGTGTTGGTGGACGATTCCATCGTGAGAGGGACCACGAGCCGCAAGCTCATCCGCATGTTGAAACGTGCCGGCGCGAAGGAAATCCATATGCGGATCAGTTCTCCACCGATTATGGGGCCTTGTTTTTACGGGATTGACACGCCAGAGGCCCGGGAATTGGTGGGCACACGTCTTTCCGTGGAGGGAATTCGTCGCTATTTAAAGACGGACACTCTTCAATATTTAAGTCTGGAAGGAATGCTCCGGGCAGCGGGAAAAGAGCCGAAAGATTTTTGCACGGCTTGTTTCACCACGAAATACCCCATCCCGGTGACTGATGGAAGGAGAGGGCTATGAACGTTCTGGTCATCGGTTCGGGGGGGCGGGAACACGCGTTGGTGTGGGCGTTGCATCGGAGTCCGACGGTGCGGCACGTGTATTGCGCGCCGGGGAACGCGGGAATTGCGGGGTTGGCCGAATGTGTGGACGTGAGTCCAGGGGATGTCCCCGCGCTGATTAATTTTATCCAATTGAAAGCGGTGGGGTTGACGGTGATTGGTCCGGAGGTCCCTCTCGTGGCGGGGTTGGCGGATGAGTTGCGCGCCGCCGGTCATCCGGTTTTTGGGCCGGGCCGCGCCGCTGCCCAATTGGAAGGCAGTAAAACATTTGCCAAAGAGTTTATGGCCCGCCATGGGATCCCCACCGCGGGGTTTCGATCGTTTACCACACCGGCGGAGGCTTTGGGTTTTGTTCAGTCGGACCGGTGGCCAGAATCCTACCGGGTCGTAAAGGCCGATGGTTTGGCCGCGGGAAAGGGTGTTGTGGTCTGTCACTCCCGCGAGGAAGTTCAAGCCGCGATGGAACGAATGATGGTCAATCGGGCCTTCGGCCCGGCCGGTGAACATGTGGTCCTTGAGGAAGTTCTGGAAGGCGAAGAGCTCAGCGTTATGGTGTTGACGGATGGGGAGACGCTTCTCCCCTTACCCACCACCCAAGATCATAAACGTGTTTTTGATGGGGACGAGGGGCCGAATACGGGTGGAATGGGGGCTTACGGCCCTGTTCCCCAGGTTTCCAAAGAACTGTGGGACCGGATCGAGAAGGAAATTTTAGGAAGGTTTCGGGATGGGCTTCGGCGGGAAAATCTCGATTATAGGGGTGTCATTTATGTGGGGATCATGATGACCCCCGCGGGGCCCAAAGTATTGGAATTTAACGTGCGTTTCGGGGACCCGGAAACCCAGGTTCTTCTGCCCCTGGTCAGTTCGGACTGGGCCAAACTTTTTTTAGCCGCGGCGGAGGCGAGACTCAAGGACGCCACTCTTCGTCTTCGAAAAGGGACTGCCGTGACTGTGGTCATGGCTTCGGGGGGCTATCCCGGTGATTATGAAAAAGGAAAAGCGATTGAAGGGCTCGATGTCGTGGCCAAAAATAAAAACGTGATCGTTTTTCATTCAGGGACGGAACGCATGGGGTCTGAACCCTATAAAACGGCGGGAGGCCGCGTGCTGGCGGTCACGGGCCTTGGAGATACCCTAGCCATAGCCCGCGAGAACGCCTACGCCGCGGTCCAAAAAATCACCTTCGAAGGCGCCCACTACCGCAAGGACATTGCCGTTAAAGGTCTTCAGGATTAAGAAAAGAACCGAGACGCCGAAATTCGGTAAGCGCGTTTCCCTGTGCGGGAGGCCTCTCCTTTGTGTCTGAACCCACTAATTTTAACCCGAAATCCCCAGTTGAATCACGGGATTCGATAAAAAAATCGGGCCTTTTTCCTTCCCAAAAAAGTTTGTCCGTAGTCCCCGCGACCGCGTTAGAGGAAGTGCCGCGTGGGAGCGGCCTACGACCTGCACTTTTTTGTTCGTAAAAAAGCCCGCTTTTTTCGTCTCGCATCAGCGGCTCTGCCGCCTCAGGTGCCAGGCTCTCTGAGCCTGACCGGTCCTCGCGCTCAACTGGGGATTCCGGGCTAGTATTACGAGACGCTTCAAGGGGTCCGGACCAACGGCGGTTGGGAAAGGTG
The DNA here is from genome assembly GCA_016788905.1 of Elusimicrobiota bacterium. NCBI lineage: Bacteria > Pseudomonadati > Elusimicrobiota > Elusimicrobiota bacterium. The sequence continues at coordinate 6,956 of JAEURZ010000001.1, read as the reverse complement.
GCTGGATTTCTATTTGGAAGGAGTTGAAAAGGTTTCAAACCATGCCTAAGATACGGTGGTAAAGCTGACCCGAATGTTTGAACAACATCGTTCTGAAATCAAAGGGATTGGGCGGGCCGCGGAATCGGCCTTGGCCGTCTTTGACCTCATGAAAAAGCGCTGCCTTGTCTCGCTGCCGGTGGTCCAAAAAGAATTGAAATTGACCTTCCCTACAGCGAACAAAGCTTTGGGGCTTCAGGGTTTGGAGTGGGTCTTTTTTTGAGAATTTATTGGTTTCGACTTTCGATCATCCATTGAGGCGTTTCGAACACGATTGTGTGCCGTTAGCGGGGGTGACCTTATTCGATCCGACCCGTAGGATTCTGAGGGCCTGGTCGCTCGCAGACCTCGCGCCACCTGGGGCAGCAGTGCCGCTGATGCGAAGCACCTGGCGAATCAGCGCCTCTGGTGCCCCAGGCGCACATCGCTCTGCGATGGGCCCGGGGGTGGGTGGAGCCCCCTTGCCTGGGAATGAAAGTCGTCCAACGCTCCCTCGAGACCCCCGGGAAACCCGGAAGCTCCATCTTTTTTGCCTGAAAGGTTCGCTGTCAAATAATTTACTAATTCTGAACCTCTCAGCCCTCTGAAAACGATTTTTCTCCCACAGGCGATTGAACGAAAATCAAACTCTGTGTGGAAACGCCAAGACCGGCGTGCTACTTCTTTATTTGGGAGAGCAATTTTTCGATTTGTTCTAACCGTTGTGTAATGCTTTTGTTTTCAGCCTTCAACCCGGCATTTTCACCTTCGAGTCTCTTAATTTTATTATCAACCCACCTTCCCCCTGCGAGCCCGAGCCCCACCGCCACATTGACCCGTTTTATCCCGGAATCATTTGACGATGCCCAAGCAGTCCCCACGGCCGTTTGAATCTCGGCCATGGTCGCTAAGTCGCGGGACACCGCCCGCCCTGTTCCATCGGGGTTGGCCACAATTAAATCCCCTTCCTGGACGTTTCCTTTAACCAAAACGGGCAATTGCCCCGCAAAGGCCACAAGCATCGCGTGCGCGGGGTCTTTAACATCGTTCCCAACAAATGCGGCCGTCCGGGTCGACGAGATCACAACATGGACACCCTTATAAAAAACAATCGATCCGACCTCGGGCTTTGGCCCTTCCCAGTCCACCCATTCCGCAAAATCGGCCCCGTTCGCGTTAATCGTCCCCGCCGCATTAATCGACCTCCCCGTCACTGAATCCTTCGCCACATATTCCACCGCGTCCGCCGCGTTATACCCCCCCGTAATCCCCCCCGCCGGACTCACCACTTTCCAAAACACTGTCCCCGCGTTTTGCCCCTGAACCGCCACCGATCCCGCGACCGTCTGATTAACGTCCAGCTTTCCTGTTGGTCCCGTCGTTCCAATTCCCAACCTTTTGTTGGTGTTGTCCCAAAAGAAGTTGCTGTTGTCTTGGCCGGCTGAGGAGGCGCTATTAGCGAAGAGGACACTGCCGGAGGTGAGTCCCGACAAGGTCCCCGCACTGCCCTGAAACGCAAAAGTTTGGCGGTTGGTCGTGCTCGTCGAAAAATAGAGGTTCGTGCCATCAAACTCCACGGCCCCGGCCTCCGGCGTTGTCAAATTCGTCCCCGCCGTAAACTTCAACGGCGCCGTGTTCGCCGTCGCCGTCCCTCCCTTCAAATGAAGCAACGATGTTGGTGATGTCACCCCAATGCCAATGTTTCCGTTAGAATCCTGAATTGTTAACCTGGGAACATTGCCCGTTCGCAATTGGAAATTATGGGATGTCATCGAGCCAGCAAACGCCGCGCCCGTAACGGATACGCCCATCGCAAATTCGATATTATTTGTGGTGTCTTTTCCAGCGATATACGCTCCGCCACTTCCTTGAATCATTAAAGTCTTGTTTTCAAGACCACCGGTAAACGCCCCAGACGGCTGAGAAGTTGCACTGTTTTCAAGAATTTGAACCTTGAATAATGGAGCCCCCGTCCCGATTCCCAACCTTTTGTTAGTGTTGTCCCAGAAGAGATTCCCGTTATCCTGCCCCGCGGACGCCGCGCCGTTGGCGAAGAGGACACTGCCGGAGGTGAGTCCCGACAAGGTCCCCGCACTGCCCTGAAATGCAAAAGTTTGGCGGTTGGTGGTATTGGTTGAGAAATACAGGTTCGTCCCATCAAACTCCACAGCCCCCGCCTCCGGCGTCGTCAAATTCGTCCCCGCCGTAAACTTTAACGGCGCCGTGTTCGCCGCTGAAGTACCAGAACGCAAATGTAACTTCGCCGTGGGAGCGGTGATCCCAATACCGAGATTCCCTCCAGACGCAAGTCTCATATATTCTGTGAGTGATTCAACAAATCCATTTGCCTTCGTAGCAAAAACCAAATCACCCGACCAGTCACTCACTGTGTCAGTAAGCACAGCGCCAACAGCGGCAACAACTTGAGCATCAGTATCCCGAAAAGCGAATTGAATCCCTGAAAAACGTGAATTCGCTGTACTATTACTTGTATTTACTGTCCGCAAGACTGCTTTTCTTGACTGATAATTTCCAGCTGAATTATCATAGGCTGAAATCGTTAATGGCTGCCCTGGATTACTCGTCCCGACCCCTAATCTTTTATTCGTGTTATCCCAAAAGAGGTTGCTGTTGTCTTGGCCAGCCGAGGCGGCCCCGTTGGCGAAGAGGACACTGCCGGAGGTGAGCGGAGCGTTGGTCGAAATGACATTGTTTCCTCCCACGGTGACGGTGGAGGCGGCGACGGTGCCGGCATTGGTGACGTTGTTACCGCCCAAGTCAATGGACCCGCTCATGGTGCCGCCGGTGAGGGGGAGTTTGCCGCTGTCGGTGCCCGCGGGAATACGCGCGGCGTCCAGAACACCGCTGGTGATTTTCGCGGCGTCCAGGTTGGGGATGTCCCCGGCCGCGAGAGTATCGCCTGCAGTGACCCGGCCATTGGCGTCTGTGGTGACCTTGGTGTAGGTCCCGGCGGTGCCGGTGCCCGCATCGGTGGATAAGGTTTGCCAACTCCCGTTCACATAACTTTCCACGGCGTTCAGGGTGTTGTTGTATCGTGTGTCCCCGTTGGCAGGGGTGCCTGGCCGTTCGGCGCTCGTCCCGGTGGGGAGCCTTACCGCGTCGGTCTTGGCGCTGAGGTCAAGGCTCGTGGCCGGGGCGCCACCCAACCCAATCCGGTCCACGTTCAATTGGGCGGTGTTGCTCACGTGACTTCCTGAAATGGAACTTGTGGCTATTTTGACACCCGTCACCGATCCGTCTTGCAACGCCGCCGTGTCCACTCCGCCCGCTTGAACGGATTCCGCCAGGGTGGCCACATGGGACCGCGGTACCGGGGTCACGCGCAGTTTGGGGAGGAGCGGAGTGCCCGCCACGCTCAAAAGGGCGTAGAGGGGGTTACTTCCCGTATAGGCGGAGGCATCCAAGGGGGAACCCACGGGGGTGCCGGATCCCAGCTCATAGGAAAATACACCCTGGGGATTGATGGGGGATATGAGGCCGGTTTCGATATAAACCGGAGTCCCGCCCGTGGTGGCGGGGTCGCCATCCCGGAACAACTGCCATTCCACCGCGGTCGGTGTCCCAATGGGATTACCGCTGTTGTCAGAAAGGCGCCCCTGAACCATGAAGTTGAAATCGGCTTGCGCAACGGCGCCGAGAAGAAATATTGAGAGAGAAAACACCCACCGTTTTGTCACCCGAGAAGTCCGCCTTAACGCGAAATTTCGGAGCCGAATCCACTGGCCCCGCGATGTGTCTGGTTATCCCTCATCCGCCCCTCCGGGGCACCTTCTTCCAAGAGGAGAAGGAATTACTTTTCAGTCCATCGATTATTTCGGAGGCCTAACGAGACTCTCCGCGATCGGCCGTCCTCCCAGGGACGGCCTCTTCCTTATACAGCGGGAACGTCAATAATTCAAGGGGTGTGTGTTGACAGGAATCTGAAGTTATTGGGGGTTAATTATTTTAAATTCATGGAATACAATTCCTTGTATATTGACAAAAACAAGGATTTGCATTACTATAATTATATGATCCCTCGGTATTACGACGATCTCAACAAATTTATTCGACCCCGGCGGGTTTTGGTTATTTATGGGCCCCGCCGTTCTGGGAAGACCACCATTTTAAAAAAGTTTCTCGAACAAAGCCCCCTTCGTTGCAAACTGGATTCTGGGGACAATATGCGCACCCAGATTCTATTTGAATCACGGGATTTTGAGTCTCTTTTCTCCTACGTGGAAGGCTATGACCTTCTCGCCATCGATGAGGCCCAACGAATTCCCCGTATCGGGGAGGCGCTTAAAATATTAAAGGATCACCGTCCTCAGTTAACGATTGTCGTGACAGGGTCTTCATCGTTCGACCTCGCGCAGGCTGTGGGAGAACCTTTAACGGGAAGGAAACACCAACTGACCCTTTACCCCATTGCTCAACTGGAACTCCTTGCCCTGAAAAATAAGCATGAACTTGGGGAACAGCTGGAAGATTTTTTAATCTATGGTTCTTATCCCGACGTTCTGATGGCCAAAACCAAACACGCGAAAAAAGAGGTTTTGGACGAAATTGTTGACTCGTATCTTTTGAAGGATGTCTTAATGTTGGAACGAATCCGAGGAGCGCGCGTCCTTCTTGACCTGTTGAAATTGGTGGCGTTTCAAGTGGGGCAGGAGGTATCGTTAAACGAAATCGCGTCTCAGGTCAAATTGGACGTAAAGACAGTGGGGCGTTACTTGGATATTCTTGAAAAGGCTTTCGTGCTCAAATCGGTGGGGGGATTTAGCCGGAACTTACGATCGGAGGTCACAAAAAAACAAAAGTACTATTTCCTGGACAACGGGATTCGAAACGCAGTCATTTCTCAATTTCAATCCCTTTCGGATCGCTCGGACGTTGGCGGGTTGTGGGAAAACTTTGTGTTCGCGGAGAGGCTTAAGAAAAAATCGTACCATGCCATTCATGGGCCGACCTACTTCTGGCGAACCTATTCCCAGCAGGAAATCGATTTTATTGAAGAACAGGATGGAACAATTTACGCCCATGAAGCGAAATGGTCCCTCAAGTCAAAAAGGGGCGCACCGAAAGAATGGAAACTTGCCTATCCACAATCCCTCTTCAAGATCATCCATCCGGAGAATTATTTGAATTATGTGACGTAAAGGCCCTAGTTCCCTCGAGGCTCCCGGGAAACCCGGATTGACATTGACGATATCAGGAAGCTGGATTCACCACGCACACGCCCCGCCGTCATTGACGATGACCCAATTGTTTGCCGTGTTGCACACGCACAAACCGGCGCTGCTGGTCAGGGCCAGGGAGCCCTGATGTGGGGCGTCGCAGGTGGCGGGGGCGGATCCATTCAGTTTCAACTTGGCGAATCCGTTTACGTCCAAGGTTGACATGGGGGACGTTGTCCCGATGCCGACGGATCCGGTGGCGTTGAGGAACACGCGTGAAACATTTGCTGTTTGAAAATCCAGAGTTCCCGAAACACCTGCGCTGTTCATAATGCCCAAAGTCCCATCTCTTGCCAATAAGAGATAGTCACTCCCAGCCCCGATCCCATTCGTTGAATCAGAGTCTAATGTCAAATACGAACGGTTCCCCGTTGTCCCCGCATCGCTTACCAACCTTGATCCGCGAATACTGTCGGTCTGAACTATATTGCCCTCTACATGAAGTTTCGTTAGCGGTGAAGTCGTCCCAATGCCGACGTTCCCTCCGCTGGGCTGAAGGTTCAAACTATAAGAAATCGCTGAGGCATCTGTTCTTTGGACCTGCAACCAAGCACTCCCAGCGGAGGAAACCCCTCCAAGCAGACCATAACTTGGGTTCGTATTTGTCAGATATAATCCCCCGCTGGCAACCCCAAGAGTCGGAGAAGTTACCGCGCCAGACCCACTACTCTGAAAGGTCACCTGTGGACTCGCCGTTCCAATCCCCAGCCTTTTATTTGAGTTGTTCCAAAAGAGATTGCTGTTGTCCTGGCCAGCGGAGGCGGCCCCATTGGCGAAGAGGACACTGCCGGAGGTGAGTCCCGACAAGGTCCCCGCACTGCCCTGAAACGCAAAGGTCTGTCGGTTGGTGGTGTTGGTCGAAAAATAGAGGTTCGTCCCATCAAATTCCACGGCCCCCACCTCCGGCGTCGTCAGATTCGTTCCCGATGTAAACTTTAATGGCGCGGTATTCGCCGTCGCTGTGCCAGCCTTTAAATGCAAAACCGAGGTTGGAGATGTCGTCCCGATGCCCACATTGCCACTCCCGATAACAGTTAACGCATCGATCGGTGTTCCACCGGTCTTTGTTCGAAATCGAATGTCTCCTGCATCGGAATTCCAGTTGTTGTCCAGATAGATATCTCCCGCACTTCCATCCAACCATAAACTGCCACGCACATTAACGCTGTCGTTTCGAACAAATGAGATCCCGGCATCGTAAGTCGCCCCTTGAGAATAAACATCAATAATCCGAGAACTGGAATTCGAGTTCCATCCTACAGGCAAGACGGATCCGGGATTGGTTGTCCCAATGCCGACGTTCCCACTCACACTGGCGAACAAAGTTGGGTTGGTCATTGCAGCTATTCCCCCAATCCCTACATTTCCGGATGAAACGTTAAAATATGCCGTCACAATGGTAGCATCGGGTTTTCCAATCATTAACCCGTCGAGATAGGCGTTGCTTTCCCACAAAGAAACTCTATCATGCCCATTAATTTTTAAAACAAGCCCAACCTTTTGAGAACTTCCCCCGTTTTCTATTCGAAGGATTGAGTTTGAATCCCCTCCGACGATGTGCATCGGAGACAGCGGTGTCCCTGTCCCGATGCCCACTCTTTGGTTGGTGTTGTCCCAAAATAATTTGCTGTTGTCTTGGCCAGCCGAGGCGGCCCCGTTGGCGAAGAGGACACTGCCGGAGGTGAGCGGAGCGTTGGTCGA